>JBIKWS010000649.1:0-3108 GCA_044356195.1 Cyanophyceae cyanobacterium | reverse complement strand
ACCAGGTCGACGATCCGCGCCTGATGCTCGGCGTTCACCGAATGCAGTTCCTCGTTCACGGACTGCAACTCCTCGTTGGTGCTCTGCAGTTCCTCGTTCGAGGCCAGCAACTCCTCGTTCGAGGCCTGGAGTTCCTCGTTGGAGGTTTCGAGCTCCTCGATGGTGGCCTGCAACGTCTCGCGCGCGTACCCCAGCTCCTGCTCGAGTTCCTGGATGCGTCGCGCGGCCGCATGGTCCGCCTGGAAATCCTCCACCGACCCGGCACGGCTCCCGGGCTCCTGCACCTCCTCGATCGCCGCCAGGAACAGGCGACCCGCCTTGCCATCCGGCACCAGCATCCGCACCCGCAGCCGGGCCACACGGTCCCCGTCGGCAAGCCGGAACCGGACGTTGTCGTACACGAACTCGGCCCCGTCGCGTTCCACCCGGTGCAGCGCAGGCCCGAGGGCGGGCCCGATGGAATGGGCGGTCAGGTGGAGCACGTTCTGCGTCGTGGCCCCATCCGGATGACGGAGGTATTCCCCGGCCCGACCGAAGACGTGCAGCAACTCGCGGTTCTCATCCACCACCAGACAGGCCGGCGCGAACTGCCGGATGATCTCCTTCTGGATCAGCTCCAGGGTCGTCCGACCGTCCGCCAGTCGCGTGACACGGCTTCCCAACGCAAGGCCCCGATCGCGGAGGTTCCCGCCCCCGACGGCCGGAAGGAATCCGGCGCGGGCCCCGGGCCGCTGCCGCAGGATCTTCAACCGCGGCTCGACCACGGAGAAAAGCTCGAGGGCATCCCCGAGCGACTCGCTGCTCCCCAGCACCAGCAGCGCGCCCGGGCACAGCGCATGATGGAATCCGTGAAGCACGCGCAACTGGGCCGACGCCTGCAGGTAGATCAGCAGGTTCCGGCAGCAGATGATGTCCATCCGGGACAGCGGCGGATCCCGCAGGACGTCGTGCAGGATGCGGGCTTCCTCCGGGGAACTTTCCACCACCGTGGCGTACTCGTTGAGGCTGTGGATCTGCTGCAGGCTCATCCGCCGCTCGATCCGCCGTTCCACCGTGGACGACTTGTACTGGGAGAAATCGACCCCGAACTGTTCCCGGATCACGGCCAGGATCCGACGCAGGCCATTGTCCCGACCGGACATCCCCGCCTCGCCCACCAGCACCACGTCCGCGCGGTGGTTCAACAGGCGCTCCAACGCCAGCGGCATTTCCTCGGGCGGGGCCACCAGATCCGCCACACCGGTTCCGATGGCATTGCGTGGCATGCCGTCGAACTCCGCAGAGGCTTCCGTCTGCACCAGGACAAGCCCCCCGGCCTCCTTGATCGCACGGACGCCCTGGCTCCCATCACTCCCCGTGCCCGACAACACCACCGCCATCGCCGCAGCCTCACGATCCATGGCCAGCGATCGGAAGAAGTCGTCAATGGGGTAACTATGGGTCCGCTCGGCGGGAACCGGCGAAAGGCTGAGCCGACCATCGAAAAGCCGGACCCGCTGCCCCGGCGGCAGGAGGTAGACAAAGTCCGGGCAAAGCTCCAATCCATCCTCGGCCAGGCGCACGTTCAGCGACGTCCGCGGAGTGAGCAACTCCACCATGAAGGAGCGGTGATCCGGCGACAGGTGCTGGACCACCACATAAGCCAGCCCAAGACCGGGGCGGGCCCGACTGAAGAACCGACCCAACGCCTCGAGACCACCCGCCGAAGCTCCCACACCAACGACACCCCGGAGCGGCGGGCAAGCCGCGGGAACTGCTTGGGGCGCTTGGGTGGAGCCATCTTCACCAGCCATTCTAACCACACTGGGAGCCGATGTTTGTCAGGTCAATTTGTTTCCCACTTTTTGGCCTTTCTCCAAAGAGAGGGGCTTGTCACAAACCTTGAAACCTTGGCAACCGGTCACCAAACGGTGACTGGCCGTAGCTGCGTAACTGAGGTTCATTCTCCGCGCCCGCCGCGGCTCCTGACTAACTCACCCGGTTACTCTCCGGGTCGACCGGGTTTTGGGACCCTTCTTTGCTACCCATGAACTGAGGACCCGTTCGTTGAGTCCGAGCCAAGGAACTGTAGGCCGGGTGCCCTCACCCGGCGCATGCATTGCAGAATATAGACGCGCCCCCGTTGCCCTAATTGCGCTCCAGTTGATCCGCCAAATCCGGTTTGACCGGTCTTCCAAGGTAATAAGGGATCACTAGAATCAACAGGGCACACAGAGGAACGACTCCAAACATGTATCCTCCAAAAAAAATCCGGAAGGACTCAGTCTCCTGCGGAGTAGCCGTTAACTGGAATCTCTTCACAATAAAGGGATAATACCTGAAATAAATCAGGATCGACGCTAAAATCAGCACTAATGCAGTGATGGATGTAGACCATCGAATGACCATCAGCTCAAGACGACCAATCGTCTTGATCTTTTCAGTGCTGGGTCGCTCGCAATCCACGCCTGAGCCCTCAGAAGAATCTTTCATAGGTTTCACCTACCACGAGATGGAGGTATAGGAAGTTCCTGCAAACCTTTACACCGGCCATGGTAACCACACTGCAAGCCCCTGTTTGCCTGGTCAATTTGTTTACCGTTTTTGGCCTTCATTGGATTCATCCCGACATACCCCCACAGACCGGGGTAGCGACGTCCGCGTCGCCTGCGAGGTGGATCCCATGCCGCAGCCATGAAGCTGGATGACGGAGAATGGGTCGCGCAGAGGCGCCGAGAAACAGGGCCTTCCAACCACCGTCCTCAGTCACCCAGCGGTGAGCCCGTTCACGGGTGCCCAAACTCCCGCTTTCCTGTCTTCCTCAGCGTCTCTGCCCCGCTGCGCGAGATTTGCACTCGATGGAGAGGGCCCGAGGCGACGAGGACGTCGCCACCCCGTTCCCCACCGATCCTCACGCGTTGCGTACGCGTTGGGCGGATTCATCGAGGCGCTTCGGGGACACGGGCTGGGCCGTTCCGAGTTCCTGCGCAAACAGCGAGACCTTGTATTCCTCCACCATCCACCGGAACTCGCTGAGCAACTGGCGACCCTCGTCTGTCGCCGGCGGCTTCGCCTGCAATTGACGCAGGGCTTCCGTGTACGGCGCCAGCAGCCGGATGCGTTCCTGTT
>JBIKWS010000648.1:0-3117 GCA_044356195.1 Cyanophyceae cyanobacterium | reverse complement strand
CGGTTTGATGGCGCTGCTTCGAAGACGAACGGGGCTCCCGCGAACGGCCTCCTGGGACAACCGGATTTCCAGACGTACGTTGTCGGCAAGGCGCCCAACCAGTTCGAGGGGGTGAGCGATCTCGCCTTGGACGCGCAGGACCGACTGTGGGTTGCGGATTTCATGAACAATCGCGTCGTGCGGTTCGATGCACCGGCTTCCGGGAACAACCTGTCGGCGAATGCCGTTCTGGGTCAGCCCGACTTCGATTCGACCGGACGCGAGTACGGACCGTCGGTGGTGGGGATGGCTTCGAGTCTGGCCATCGGCGCGGATGGGACGTTGTACGTCGGGGATGGGACCGGGCGTCGGGTGCTGCGCTGGAAGAATGCGGGCACCCTGCCCAATGGGGCTCCGGCAGATGGGGTGTTGGGTCGAAAGGATTTCACCTCCACAGCCGAGTACGGCAACAGCCCGGCAGAGTGGATCGGAGGCGTGAGCCGCATGTGCCTTGATGGCGAGGGGCGGTTGTGGGTGACGGATGCACAGCATTCGCGCGTCCTGCGATGGGATGAAGTCCGGACCCGGGCGAACGGCGCGCCGGCCGACGGCGTCCTCGGAGCGGTGGATCCCGGAGTGCTTTTCCAGGTGCCCGTTGCGAAGGGACCGTCTTCCGCGACGGCGGTCCTGGAAGATCCCGCGACCGGCAAATTCTACGTCGCCGATTATGCGCGCGTGTTGCGGTACAGGAACCGGGCGGCTGCGGAAGCGGGTGGGGCACCGGAGGCGGCACTGGGCAAGACGAGTCTGTCATCGTCGGGCGCCGGTTTTGCCTCGCAGGTGAACCTCGGCAGCGCCTGGGGACTGGCGCTGGATGCCCAGGGACGGTTGTGGGTGAGCGATCGGGACCGCAATCGCGTGGTGGCTTTCGACCAGGCGGCAACGGCACCGACGGGGACGCCGATGAGCCGTGTGCTGGGGCAACCCGACTTTGTCTCCTCAACGAAGGGGTTGTCGTCCACGGCCTTGTCCGCGCCAGGGGCGATCGCGCTGGATGCGTCCGGCAACCTGTGGGTGGCGGATTCCGGGAACCATCGGGTGGTGCGGTTCAATGCCGCGGCCTCGAAGGGGTCGGGGGCGGCTGCGGATGCGGTGCTTGGGCAGCCGGATCTCGTGACCGCGGCAACGGGGAATGAGGCCGGTCGCTTCAACGGACCTCGCGGACTCACGGTGGATGCGGCGGGTCGGTTGTGGGTGGCCGATACGGGCAAGCATCGGGTGGTGCGGTACAATGAACCGATGAAGGCACTTCCCATGACAGATCCCTCGGGAACGCTGGGTCGATCCGGCAGCCTGGACGGCCTGTCGATGCGTGAGCCGTCGGGTGTGGCTGTGACGCGGGGGGGGCGGTTGTGGGTGGCGGACATGAGTTACAACCGGGTGTTGCGGTTCGAGAATGCCGCGCAGTTGACGAACACCGCCCCGGCCAGCGGCGGGCTGGGAACGGCCGTGCTGAACCAGTTTACGGTGGAAGGCCGGACGCGTCGGGTGTTCCGTCGGCCCATGGGGGTGTCATTGGACGCGAACGAATCGTTGTGGGTTGCGGACGTGAACAATGCGCGGTTGCTGCGATTCACACCGGATTCCCTGGCCACGGTGGAGGCGATGGAGCGGACGGCGGCGGGTGTCTGGCGGTTGCGATTCTCAACGCAGGGAGCCGGAACCTTCACTGTGCAGTCGTCGACGGACCTGAAGGTGTGGACGGATGAAGCGGCGTACAAGCTGGGCGCAGGCGTCTCCCAATGGCATGAGCGTCCGGCGGACGGCGTGTCGCGGTACTTCCGGATCTACGAGCCGTGAGACTGGGAACTTGTATCTCGGAATGGCCCGCGGAAGGTTGGGGCATGGTGCGACGCGGCTTGCTGGGATTCCTGTCCGGATTGTTGTTGGCGTTCGGTGCGGTGGGTTGTGCCACGCAACGGCCAGCACCGGCACCGTTGGGGCCGCCGAAACCGATCCTGCGGATCGAGGAGGGAACCAATGGAACGGTGGCGCTGCAGGTGGCGGTGCGGGAGTTGGTGCCGCTGCGACGGAAGGATCCGGTGATCCGGTTGGTGGGGGTGACGCACCTGGGGACGAAGGAGTATTACGCCGGATTGCAGGAGATGCTGGATCGGGAGCCGTTGGTGTTGTTCGAGGGGGTGGGGGCGACGAACAAGGAATTCCTGTCGACGAAGGAGGAGGGGTACTCGTTGCAACCGGCGTTGGCGAAGGCGCTGGGGCTGCGGTTCCAGTTGCAGGCCATCAACTACGCCGGGAGCAACTTCGTGAACAGTGACCTGACCATGGCGGAGCTCGCGCGGGTGATGGCCGGGAACGCGAAGGAGAATGGATCCGGGGCGGGCGGTGCCGGTGCGGAAGGCGGCGATGCCGCGTTGGGGGAGTTGATGTCGGTGATGGATGGGTCGTCGTGGGCGGGAGTGTTCGTGAAGTTCGGCGTGGCCTTCATCGAGACGAGTCCGAAGCTGAGGGCGACGGTGAAGCTGGTGTTGATCGAGACGTTGGGCGCGATGGAGGGGGACCTCGGGGATGCGCAGGGATTGCCACCGTCGATGCGGCGGTTGATGGAGGTGCTGATCCGGGAACGGAATTCCGCGGTGATCCGCGATACGGCGAAGGCGGTGGCGCGGAGCCGGGCGTCACGTCGGGACCGGTTGGGGTCGGTGGCGATCTTCTATGGCGCCGGTCACCTGGCGGACCTGGAGAAGCGGCTGTGCGCGGAGTTGGGGTATCGGCCGGGGGCGGACGAATGGCGCACGGCGTTTGACGTGAATCCGCGGAAGTCGGGGATGGGTGCGGCGGATGTGGCGATGGCGCGGAAGATGGTCCGGGAACAGATGCGTGCGATGGGGATGAAGAAGAAGTGAGGGGGAGATTGCGGTGATTCCAGCCGGAGACGTGAAGCTGGGTTATCCACAGATTGCACAGATTTCACCGATGGGTTCCCGCCCGCCTCCTGACGTCGACGATGGGTGATGGGCGGATTCAGGGTGTGGTGTCGAGGGAGTAGCGGCGGAGGCCGAGTTTCTGGGCGAGGATGCGGAGGACGAAGCGGGGGTTGTTGGAGAGGTACCGCTT
>JBIKWS010000055.1:0-11017 GCA_044356195.1 Cyanophyceae cyanobacterium | reverse complement strand
TGCCACGGCGCATGGATGATGCGGTAAACTCCCCCGACTGGTTTGTGGTAGTGAAGGTGACCGATCGTCTCCAGACCAAATTGGGCCACGTACAGGTCCCCCTGGGCGCCGAAAGCCAGGTCACAGATCTTGGGAACTTCATGGGCGAACCGGTATTCCTCCCCCTTCACGCTGCCGTCCGGTTGGCGATGGAATCGAACCCGTGAAATCGCCCCCCGCTTCCACCGGAAGTCCGGCCCCCAACTCCCCACGAAAAGATCGCCTCCTGTGCCTCCGAAATCATTGGTGGAAGGATTGAACGCAATCCCAACAAGGCCGTAGCCGAAATGAATCCGAACCGCCGGCGGCATCTCGGGCGGATGGTTGGGAAACTTGTCAGGGTTGTGGCCGTAGAAGGCACCCGGTACAACCTTGTTGATTTCCTCTGCCAGGTTCCCTCCGCCCTTGTTGTCGCTGAAATACAGTTCCCCAGCTTCGTTCACGGCCATCCCGTAGGGATTCCGCAGCCCAGTGGCGACCCGTTCCAACCCTGTCCCATCCGCCTCCACGCGGAGCAACGATCCCCGCAATCCCTTGGGATCGGGTGCCGGCTCCGGATTCATCGAATCGGTCGGGAGCGCGAAGTACAGCCGGCCTGCCCGATCAAAGGTCAGGCCAAAGACCAAGTCGAACGGGTGGGAAGTGCTGGGAAAATCCGCGAAGAACGTCCGGCTCCGTTCCGCCACACCGTCCAAATCGGCATCCTCATAAACCCGGATTTCCGACGCGGTCCCCACGAATACCTCCCGCCCCCTCAGGGCCATGCTCGTCGGCAAACGGAGCCCGTCCTTCTTCACGTCCGCAAACAAAGTCGCCGTATCCTCCAATCCGTCGCCATCGCTGTCCGAGAGGCGGACGACCTCCCCGTTGAAACCAAGCACGAACACCGTGCCATCCTGCGCCACCTTGATGGCGGTGGGATTCCAGAGCGGAACGCCACGGGTGATCGGCAATCGGACCACCGTAAAGTTGCCGTGAACCGCGATGGAGGTGTCCTCGTGCTTCTCGATGGTGGCGCGGGAGGGAATGGGAGCCGCTGCTTGGATCACCGGCACCGCGGGAATGAGAAGGGCAACGGCGAGAGCCGGGAACCGACATATTCTGTCGATGGGACACGTCAGGGACATCATGGCGGGGGCAAACGAAAGCACGCGGCCTCGCGATCATTGCGCAGCAGCAGCAAATCTCCCACCAAGGCCGGCGGGTTCCAGGTCTTGTCGGCCAAGGCACGGAACATGCCTAATTCCTGCATCCCTCCGGGTCGCACGTCAACCAGCGCGACCTCACCGCTTTCGGCTCCGACCAGCAGTTTTCCACCCACCCACAGGAACTGCCCGTGCCCGTACCGCTTTTCCTTCCAGCGCAGGGCACCCGTCGCCATGTCCAGCGCCACCAGCGCACCATCATCAAGTCCGTAGAGGGTGTCTCCTTCGGCAATGAAGTTCGCAAACTTCGACTTCAGCCGGATCGACTTCCAGACAACCCCATTGGTCCAACGCCCCGTCCCATCCTGACCTACCCCGATGAGGAACGTTCCCTTGCCGTAACCCACCGACACCAGGACCCGGTCGATGCCCACGACAACCGGTGCGGCAACATGCGGCGCGGGAGGAATGGGTTGCTCCCACAGCAGCTTGCCGTCGGCGGCGTCATGGCCGGCGAGCCCGAAGTCGTTCAGGCAAAGTACTTGTTCGCGGCCTCCGAGGGTCGCCGCCACGGGTGAACTGTAGGCCACCGGAGAATCGCCACCGCCAAACCGGACCTGACCGGTACTGGCATCCAAAGCCACCATGGAACGTCCCGGTGTCCCGGCGGGAACCCACACAAGCCCGCGACTCACCAAGGGCGAGGCGCTGTAACCCCACTCGGGGATGCGTGCACCGAGATCCCGGACCAGATCCACCTGCCAACCCGCCTTGCCCGTGGCCAGGTCCCAGGACCGGATGACGCCCGTGCCCCCGGCGGTGAAGACCCGTCCATCGGCGATGGTCGGCACCGATCGGGGTCCGTTGCCGGCGTCGGAACTGGCGTAACGGGCCGGATAGGACGAAGCCCAGAGGCGGTTGCCGGTGGCCAGGTCGAGGGCGAAGACCACTTCCTGATCACCGGATTGTTCGAGGCTCACGGCGCGTTGGCCGGACACCGCAAACCCAGACCATCCCTCACCGACGGCCTGTCGCCACACCAACGTGGGCGGGGAGGCAAGCCAGTTGGTCGCGAGCCGCTGGTCGGGAAGGCGGGCGTCCCGGCGGAGTCCCTGGAACTGGGGGTAATCACCTGCTCCTGTGGAAGCTGGTGAGGCCACGGTCGGGCCGGAATTCGTGCCCGCAACGGGCGCTGCCGAAGGCGTGGATCGCGCCCATCGCCATTCGATGACGGGAAGGCGATCACCATCGATGCCGCGAAGGCGGAAGCACGTGACGGCCACCGCACCGAGAACGCCCAGGAGGAGGAGCCCAGTGAAACGGGTGCGCAGGCGCAATCGGGAGAGCAGAAGGAACCAGATCAGGACCCCAGGAAGGGCGAGCTTCAGCCACTGGGCGATGGAGGCAAACTTGAACTGCCGTTCGTAGTCCTTGAACCACCAGATCTGCACCACACGGGCCAGCGTCAGGAGCATCAGCAGGGCGAGCGGCCACCACCGCGGACCAGGGCGGGATTTCGCAGTCGGTTCAGCGGTCTTGTTGGTGATTTGCTTGTTCATGTCGCCCGACTGCCGCTGGAGGAACTTAGCCGCAACGGCAGCAATCGGAGCCCAGCAAACGTTTTCACGGGAGCAACCGTCAAGGCTTATGCCCTCACTCCCCCGAACTCATTCCTTCAAATCCACCACCGCATGCCCATAAGCTCACCCATCATTCCGTGAATCCATCCATCTTCCATCGCGTCGGCCGGGGGCACATGGCTTTCCGACATTGGTTTCTTGGGCTGCTCGCCGTCTTTTCGACGGGGGCCGCACTCCCCGTCTCCGCGCAGGGAGTCGCCCTCGCGGCACCCATCGCCAAGGGAACCGATCCCGGCGAGGTGCTCATGGGCGAACTCCAGTGCGTTGCCTGCCATGGGGCCGACCGTGCCACTGCCGACCGCCTCGGCAACCGCACCGCACCGCTGCTCGGTGCGGGCGGACTCCGTCTGGAACCCCAGTGGATCCGCGCGTGGCTGGCGAATCCGTCCGCCTCGAAGCCGGGCACCGCCATGCCCCACGTCCTGCATGGCCTTCCCGAAGCCACCCGCGGGCAGGCCATCGACGAACTCACGCATTTCCTCGTTTCCGCCCAACCCGCCGGCGAGCCGACCTTCACCACGGCCGATCGCGCCCGCCTCGAACTCGGCCGCGAGCTGTACCATTCGGTCGGTTGCGTCGCCTGTCATACGCCCGTCGATCGTCCAGCCGACATGCCCGACGACGTGTTCCAACGGGCGTTGAAGGAGGGCATGCCCCTCGGAAACCTCGCCGCGAAGTATCCCGGCGGCGAACTCATCGCCTTCCTCAAGGACCCGGTGAAACACCGGCCGTCCGGACGCATGCCTTCCCTCGGCCTTTCCGACGCCGAGGCACGCGCCATCGCCACCTACCTGCTCCGCGACCAGGCCCCCGCGCTGACCGATCCGAACGCGCCGCTCGCCACCGTTCCCGGGTTGAAGTGGGAGTACTACGAAGGCTCCGGTCCCTCCGCCGCCCGCATCGAGGAAGGCCGCAAGAAGGTGTCCAGCGGTGAAACCGACGCTCTCGAAATCAAGATGCCCGTCCGCGACAGCAACTTCGCCGTCCGCTTCTCCGGTGCCATCGAGATCCCCACCGAGGGTGAATACACCTTCTGGCTCACCTCCGATGACGGCTCCGTCCTCGACATCGACGGCAAGCGCATCGTGGACGTCGATGGCGAACATCCTCCCGTGGAAAAATCGGGGAAGGTCCGCCTGACAAAGGGACCGCACACCCTCGACCTCCGTTTCTCGCAGGGCGGGGGCGGATGGGAGTTCAAGGCGCGCTGGGCAGGCCCCGGGTTTGATCGCCAGGCCATCCCGGGTTCGGTCCTGAAGCACTTCGGCCAACCCATGCTGCCGGTCGGACACGCTTCCTTCGCGGTCGACGCGGCCAAGGCGAAAGCCGGCCGCGCCCGTTTCGCGGAACTCAACTGCACCGCCTGTCACGCGCTCGCGGACGCCACCGGACCGCTCACCGCCAAGGCCGTCCAACCGCTGAACGTCATCGCCCGCCGCCCGAATGCCGGCTGTCTCGCGGACAACGTTCCGGCCGGCGCGCCGAAGTTCAACCTCTCTGCTGCCCAGCGTTCCGCGCTGCGCCAGACGCTCGCGAACATCGATCGCCTCGCCAAGGCGCCCACGCCCGCCGAACAGGTTTCCCTGACCTTCTCCCGCCTCGGCTGCCTCGCCTGCCATGCCCGCGACGGCGTCGGCGGTCCGCTCGCCACCGGACGCGACGGATGGTTCCGCGTCATCGGGGAAGCCGATCTCGGCGAGGAAGGCAAACTGCCGCCCCACCTCGAAAAGGTCGGCGGCAAGCTCCGCCGCGAATGGATCCAGAAGCTGCTCGCCGAAGGACCCAAGGTCCGACCTTACATGGCGACGCGGATGCCGGTCTTCGGCACCGCCAACACTGGCCATCTGCCCGCGGCCCTCGAAGCCGCCGACGTCGCCCCCGCGGCCGCTCCCGAACCCGCCCACACCGAACGCGACGCCAAGTTCGGCCGTCGCCTGGTCGGCCGGGACGGTGTCAGCTGCATCGCCTGCCATACGTTTTCGACCTACGGTTCCATGGGCATCCCGGCGCTCGCCCTCGACCGCATGCACGAGCGGATCCGCTGGGATTGGTTCCGCCGTTACATGCCGGATCCCGCCGCGCTGCGGCCCGGAACCCGCATGCCGAGCTTCTGGCCTGAAGGCCGAGCCGCGAACACCGACATCCTCGACGGCAACACGGACGCCCAGATCAAGGCCATCTGGGCCTGGATGGCCGCCGGTGACCGCGCCGACGTCCCCGCCGGACTCATCCGCTCCCGCCAGGAACTCGTGGCCGACAAGGAACCAGTGATCTACCGGAACTTCATCGAGGGCGCCGGTCCCCGCGCCATCGGCGTCGGTTATCCCGAGAAGGCGAATCTCGCCTTCGACGCCAACAACCAGCGCCTCGCGCTGTTGTGGCAGGGAGCGTTCATCGACACCTCCCGCCATTCGACCGACCGCGGCGTCGGGTTCGAACCGCCCCTCGGCGATCACCGCATCCAACTCCCCGACGGCGCGCCCTTCGCGGTGCTTGCGTCCGCCGACGCACCGTGGCCGAAGGAAAGCGGCAAGGCCGCCGGGTACCAGTTCCTCGGATACGCTTTTGACGACGCCCGACGCCCGTCCTTCCGGTATCGGTTCCACGGCGTGACGGTCGAGGACACGCCGGTACCGAAGGCGGTGGACGTCGACATCGTCCTGCGGCGTTCCCTGAAGTTCACGGGCGCGGCTCCAACGGGCGCGCTGTGGTTCCGGGCCGCTGAAGGCGACATCCAGGCGAACCCGGACGGAAGCCACACCGTGAACGGCAAGGTCCGCATGACGTTCCCTGGCAGCAAGCCGGTGATCGTCGGCCGCGAACTCCGCGTCCCGGTGAACGTGCCGGGCGAACTGGTGCAGGAGATCCTCTGGTGAACCCGACACGTCGCCCACCCACCACCCACTTCCACCCGCCGCATCCCACCGCTTCCATGAAGACGTCCATCCTTCCGATCCTCCGGGGCGCCCTTGCCACCGCCGCTGCCGTCACCGGCGCGCTGTCGCTCTCCGCCCAGGCTCCCCTCGCCGAACGCGAGAATGCCTTCTACCGCCTCGTCACCGTTCCCATCCCCGAGGGCATCGTCCTCGAGGCCGGCGCCATCCAGCACTTCGGCAAGGACCGCCTCGCCGTCACCACACGCCTCGGCGACATCTGGTTCGTCGACGGCGCGCTCGGCCCCGATCCCAAGCCGGCCAACGTCCGGTTCACGCGCTACGCCCAGGGCCTCCACGAGGTGCTCGGCATCACCACCCGCGGCGACGGTTGGTTCTACGCCACCCAGCGCGGCGAGATCACCCGCATGCGCGACACCAACGGCGACGATCGCGCCGATGTCTTCGAGACCTACTCCGATGGCTGGGGCATCACCGGCGATTACCACGAGTACGCCTTCGGCTCGAAGTTCGACAAGGAAGGCAACATCTGGGTCGTCCTCTGCCTCACCGGTTCCTTCACCAGCGAGACCGAGTTCCGCGGCTGGTGCCTGAAGGTCGGTCCGGACGGCAAGGCCATCCCCCACGTCTCCGGCATCCGCTCGCCCGGCGGCATCGGCACCAACCACCTCGGCGACATGTTCTACACGGACAATCAGGGCCCGTGGAACGGCACGTGTTGGCTGAAGCACCTGAAGCCCGGCGGATTCGTCGGCAACCCCACCGGCAACAAGTGGTACAACCTCGCCCCCAACCTCGGTGCCCGCCCGGCTGATCCCGTCTCGAACAGCCGCGTGACCACCGAATGGAAGAAGATGAAGGAGTTCGTCCCGCCCGCCGTGGGCTTCCCCTACGGAAAGATGGGCCAGAGCGCTTCCGGCATCGCCAACGACGGTTCGGGCGGAAAGTTCGGTCCGTTCCAGAACCAGCTCTTCGTCGGCGACCAGACCTGGAGCACCGTGATGCGCGTCTGCCTTGAACAGGTCGATGGGGTCTACCAGGGCGCCTGCATTCCCTTCCGCGAGGGGCTCGCGTCGGGTTCCCTCAGCCTCGAACAGACCCCCGATGGCTCGCTGTTCGTCGGCGGATCCGATCGCGGCTGGGGTGCGCGCGGCGGAAAACCCTTCGCCCTCCAACGCCTGGTCTGGACCGGGAAGACCCCGTTCGAGATCCACGAGATCCACGCCCGCCCCGACGGCTTCGAGATCTCCTTCACCGAACCGCTCGATCCCGCGTCCGCCACGGTCGCCGGCTTCACCGCCGAGAATTACACCTACATCTACCGTGCCGATTACGGCTCCCCGGAAGTCGACAAGGGCAAGCCCGCCATCCACGGCGTCAAGCTCGCCCCGGACGGACGCTCCCTGCGCCTCCAGATGGATCTCGTCGAGGGCCACATCCACGAACTGAAGCTCCCGGGCCTCCGCAACCGCGCCGGCGAACCGCTCCTGCATCCGTCGGCGTACTTCACGCTCAACGTCATCCCGCGCTGAACGCCTTCCCAAGCCCCGCCACATGCCCCACGCCCGCCCCCTGATCCGCTCCTGGCCCGTCCTGGCACTTGTCCTCGTCCTGCTCGGGGCGATCGGTTGCCGCACCCGCCTCGCGCCGGCGCCCGCCAGCTGGCACGCCTGGCGCGAACGCCGCGGCGTCGACATCGCCGGACCCGATGGCTGGGCTTCCATCGCCGGCCTCTACTGGCTCCAGGAAGGCGAACAATGGGTCGGCGCGCGCGGCGACGTCCCCATCAAGCTCCCCATGGGTTCCGCGCCAAACGTTGTCGGAACCTTCCGTCTTGAGCAGGGCGTCGTGCGCTTCACCCCCGTTCCCGGGGTCCGCGTCATGCTGCGCGGATACGCCGTGACCGCCGAAAAGGAAGTGGCCACCGACGTGGACGGAGCACCCGACATCCTCGAAGTCGGCCGCGTGAAGTTCTGGATCCTCCACCGCGGGGATCGCCGCGGCGTCCGCGTCCGCGACCCGGAAGCGCCCGAGCGGATCAACTTCAAGGAGATCCCCGTGTTCATCTACCACCCCGCCTATCGGGTGACCGCACGGTTCGAACCGTACACCCCGCCCCGCACCCTTCGCATCGCCGATGTCACCGGCGGGTCCAACGACGAAACCTGCCCCGGTGCTGTCGTCTTCCAACTGCACGATCAGGAGGTGCGCCTCGACGTGATCGATGACCCCGAGGCCAACGATTTCTTCCTGCTCTTCCGCGACGCCACCTCCGGAAAGGAAACCTACGGCGGCGGCCGGTTCCTGCATGTCCGCCGTCCCAACGATGCCGACGAGGTCGAGATCGACTTCAACCTTGCCTACAGCCCCCCCTGCGCCTTCACCGCCTTCGCCACCTGCCCCGTGCCGCCACGCCAGAACTGGCTCCCGGTCCCCATCAAGGCCGGCGAGAAAAAGCCCAAACGGTAGGCAACCCCATCCCCGTTCCAGATCCAGTTCCAACCCCAGACCGGGGTGGCGACGTCCCCGTCGCCCTTTCCCAAAGCCCCTCCCACGGCGATGAAGTCATCGCCTCCCCCGAAATCCGCATTTGAATGCCACGAACAATGTGGCAGTCATTGGGCGTCTCAGAATCGCCCGGCGACTCAGGAAAGGCTCCCGTGTCGCGGCCCGGGCTATGGATAGGAATTGAACGCTATGCTGTTGAACACAGTGGTCACTTGGCGCAACGCAATCTGCCTTGCGGTTGCGTCCGTCGGCATCTCGCTGGCCGTCCACGCGCAGGACAAGATCCGCGAGGAACTGCTCCAGAAGGATTTCCCGTTCCTGGGCGCGTGCATCAACGCGAACTTCCCCAAGGACAACGTCGCCATGAAGGGCCTCGCCATCCGCGTGGGCAACGACGCCTCGATCCTCTTCGACACGGATCTCCTCCGCGTCGCTGCCGGGTGGAGCGGTGGATTCGTCAACACCCGCGGCGTCGTGTTCGACGGCAGCCACGGCAACCACCCCGCCATGGTCGGCACCCAGGCCTTCGGTACGGCCCTGGTCCCGGGCGTCGCCGGCGCTGATGGTGCCTTCAAGGACCTCCGCCCCGAACCCTACGGTCCCGTGAAGGCCGACCTCGGCCGCTGGGACGGCATCTACGTCAATGGCATGGACGTCCAGCTCGCCTACACCGTCCGGGGGACCCGCGTTCTCGAGCAACCTTCCTCCGTCACCGCCAACGGCGAACTCGGATTCGTCCGCACCTTCCGCATCGAACCCCCGAAGACCGGCAAGATCATCAAGCGCCAGCGCACACCCGACGCCTTCTCCATCCTGATCGCCGACGTCGAAGGCGGCCAGGGCAGCGTGGAATCCGGGGCTGTCCGCATCCAGGGAGCCGACGGAAAGATCACCCTGATCGCCGCCACGGACCTGCCGAAGGGCGGGGCCCTCAAGTTCGAGGATGGCCGCGTCAGCCTCACCCTCCCCAAGGGCGCACCGGTCTCGACCTTCAAGGTCACCATCTGGGCCGGTGCCCAGGGCGGTGCCAGCGCCTTCAGCCAGCTCTCCGCCGGCCAGCCCGTCTTCAAGGACTTCAGCAAGGGCGGGGCCGCCCACTGGCCTGAACCCGTCGTCCTCCAGGGCCAGCTCAACTCGTCCTCGACCCCCGACGGTGCCTACGTCACCGACGTCATCAGCGCCCCGGAAAAGAATCCCTGGAACCGCCGGGTCCGCTTCGGTGGCATGGACTTCTTCGCGGACGGCACCCGCGCCGCCCTCTGCACCCACGACGGCGACATCTGGATCGTCTCCGGCATCGACGACAAGCTCGAGAAGCTCACCTGGACGCGCTTCGCCTCCGGCCTCTACGAACCCCTCGGCCTCGAGATCGTCAACGACATGATCTACGTCTCGGGTCGCGACGGCATCACCCGCTTCCACGACTTCAACAAGGACGGCTCGGCCGACTACTACGAGAACTTCAACAACGAGGTCATGTCGACCGAGGGCTTCCATGAGTTCGTGTTCGACCTCCAGACCGATGCCGCCGGCAACTTCTACTTCGCCAAGGCCAACCCCGTGAACGGTGGCGGCCGCGGCTTCGGCAACCAGAAGGCTTCCCGCGGCAACGGCAGCGTCTGCTCCCACGCCGGCGCGCTCTTCAAGGTCAGCCCCGACGGCAAGAAGTTCGAGATCGTCGCCCGCGGCCTCCGCGCCCCCAACGGTATCGGCGTGCGCGCCGACGGCCAGGTGACCACCTCCGACAACGAAGGCACCTGGGTTCCCACCACCCCCATCAACTGGGTCGATGGCAAGGCCTTCCACGGCGTCGTCAACCAGATGACCCCGAAGGAACAGGCCGAGGCCTACGTCCCGCCCCTGATGTGGCTCTCGCATAACGACTACGACAACTCCGGCGGCGGCCAGATCTGGGTCACCAGCGACAAGTGGGGACCCTTCAAGGGCGAGCTCCTCCACGAGTCCTACGGCAAGTCCAGCCTCTACCTCGTCATGCGTCAGGACATCGGCAAGGGCCGTCAGCAGGCCGGCGTCGTGAAGTTCCCCCTGAAGTTCACCTCGTCCGTGATGCGCGCCCGGTTCCATCCCAAGGACGGCCAGCTCTACGTCGCCGGCCTCTCGGAATGGCAGTCCAACGCCTCCCGGATCACCGGATTCGACCGCGTCCGCTACACCGGAAAGCCCGTCTACACCGTCAACGCCCTCAAGGCCATCCCCGGCGGCGTTGAACTCACCTTCTCCCAGCCCCTCGACAAGGCCTCTGCCGAAGACCTCCAGAACTGGAGCGGCAAGCGTTGGAACTACGTCCGCTCCGAAGACTACGGCTCCCCCGAGGTCTCCGTGAAGGATGCCAAGAAGAAGGGCCGCGAGAACATCAACATCACCGCCGCCAAGCTCTCCGCCGATGGCAAGACCGTCCGCCTCGCCATCGAGGACGCACGCCCCGCCATGCAGCAGGCCATCAAGTGGGACCTCAAGGCCCAGGACGGCACCAAGGTCGCCCAGGAAATCCAGCAGACCATCCATGAGATCCCCGGCGTCGCCGCCGTGAACTGATCCGGATCTCCTTCTTCCCCACAAAGGGTGCGCCTGCGGTCCTTCCGCAGCCGCACCCTTCTTTCGTCCTGGAAAGGCAGTTGGGCCATCCACCGATTTCACAGATTTCACAGATGGACTGAAACAGGAGGACCCACCGCCTCGCTGTTTCCAGGTCACCCTCAGGGTGAAACGGCAGCCTCACCCAACCGGCTTCCAATCAGTGCAATCGGTGTAATCTGTGGATCCATCCGCC
>JBIKWS010000647.1:0-3126 GCA_044356195.1 Cyanophyceae cyanobacterium | reverse complement strand
CCGGCGGGAACCCGACCTTCCGGTACTCGGATTCAGCGCGGCCGTCGACGAAGCGGAGTTCGCCGCCGTTGTAAGCCCACTTGAAGACGGCGATGTCGCCGGTGCTGCCGCCGGTGCGGAACACCATGTAAAGGTGTCCGTCGATCAGGGAGAACTTCGAGAAGGTGGCGCGTTCGTAGACGTTGTAGAGGCGCTTGAAGTCGGTGAGGAACCGGCGGTCGTTGAGGAGTTCGAGACTGGATTCCTTGAATGTGCCCGCCTGTTCATCGCGGGTGTAGATCGCGAAGACGTCGGCGAGGTCGATCTCCTTCTTGAGCCCGAACTGGACGTTGAACCCGAACAGGAACCGGCCGTGCCCCAACGCCACCATGTCCTGCGGGATGCAGTTGTGGGCGGTGGTGATGCGATCCGCCTGCAACAGCTTCGACTCGACCTTGCCGAACACCTCCTGCCGACGGGCATCCAGCTTCGCCATGCGTTCGCGCAACAGCGCGGCCTGATCGAGCAACCGTTGCCGGATGATCTCATACGCCGCGCCGCCGAGGGCGGATGTAGTTGGGGGGTTGGCTTCAGCCATGGATGCGTCGGGGGAGGTGTGGGAAATGGGGAGACCGGGATCTGTCGCCCCGCTGGGGCTGGGGATCCAGAACCCACGTCCACCCACGGCTCACGCCGTGGGCTACCGTCTTTCGGCCCTCCGGGCCTGGGACAGCGCGAGCCGTGGGTGGCTCCTGCCTTGGCCTGATCGCATCCATGCTCAGGACTTCACGACCTCGGACGCCTTCACGTTTCCGAGGCCTTTGTCCTTGATGGCGGCGAGGGCGGAGCGCATGAGGCCCTGGACACCGGAGTCGTCCGTCGAGGCGATCAGCTTCGCCAGGAGCGCCGACAACGTGAGGTTGCGGAGGTCCTCGGTGCGGATGCCGAAATCGGCGACCCACTTGGACAGCTGACCCTTGAAGAACTCGGGGTCGCCATTGAAGAAGGTCTCCTTGACGTCGCTGAGGACCCGGCTGTTGTCGACGGCGCGATCGACGGACTTCCCGGTGCCGATGGCGCGCACGACCTTCTCAAAGAAGTCGTTCTCGCCGCCGACGATGTCGATCTTGGCGGACTTGAGGGCTTCGCCGACAACGCTGGCGTTGGCCTGGGCGATGTCCTTCTGGACGTTGATGGCGGCGAGTTCGACATCGCGCTCCTTGGCGAGGCGGAGGCGGAATTCCTCGTGCTGCTGGCCCGCGGCGTGGAGGAGCTTCATGGCCTCGGCCTTCTGGTGGATCGACTTGGCCTCCGCGACCCCACGGGCCTCGATGCCGGTAGCCACGGCGAGTTCCTTCTCCTTCGTGCCCTGCGCCTCGGCTTCGGCCTGGGTCTGGGTGTTCTCGGCGATGACCGCGCCGCGGGCCTTGAGGACCTCGGCTTCGGCGATGCCCAGCTCGCGATTGGCAACCGCATCGGCCTTCTTGGCGTTGGCCTTGGCGATGGTGACCTTGGCCTCGGCCAATCCCTTCGCGGCCTCGCGGGCGGCGATGCCCTCGGCCTCCTGCTCCGCTGCGTGGCGGCGCTTGTCGGCGACCTTGGCCTCGGCGTCGGCAATCGTCTGGATGCGCTCGGCATCGCGCAGGGCGGCCTCGCGGCTGGCTTCGGCGGCGGTGATCAGCTTGATCTTCTCGGCCTCGGCGAGATTGCGCTCGGACTCCTTCTGGGCCTCGGAAGCGACGACCTTCTGGGTCTGGTCCTTCTTCGCGTTCATCTCGGCCTCGATAAGGGTGACCTCGCGGACCCGCTCGGCGGTCATGCGGGCCTCGATGTTGCGCTTCTCCTCCTCCTGCTGGGTGACGGCCTTCTGCTCCGCAACAACGGTGGCGCGCTTGCGTTCCACCTCGACGGCGGCCTCGTTGACCTTCACTTCCTTGTCCATCTCGGCGAGGGACACGGTGCGCTCGCGACGGACGCGTGCTTCCTCGCCCTCCTGCACGGCTTCCTGTTCGAGGCGTTGCTTCTCCTTCTTCACCGTGAACTCGCGCTCCTGCACGGCGCGGTTCATGTCCTCGGTGCGCAGCCGGATGGACTCCTCGGTTTCGAGCCGGCGGCCTTCGACTTCCATGCGGCGGGCCTCGATGACCTTGCGGGCCTCCGCCTCCTCATTGGCCTTCACCTCGGTGATGGCGCGCTGCTGCTTGGCGGTGTCCTCCTCGTTGCGGCGACGCTGTTCGCGCTTGGCGATGTCGGCATCGGCATTCTCCTTCTCGACCTGCACCTGCGCCCGTTGGGAAAACTCGTTGGCAACGACGCGTTCGCGCTGGGTGATCTCGGTAATCTTCTTGATGCCCTCGGCGTCGAGGACATTGCTGGGATCGTGCTGATCGAGCGGCGTCTGCTCGAGGTAATCGATGGCCACGTCCTGGAGGAAAAATCCGTCAAGGTCCTTGCCGATGGTGGACTGGATCTGGTCGCGGAACTTGATGCGCTCGGTGAAGAGCTCGTGGAACTCCATCTGCTTGCCGGCGGTCTTGAGCGCCTCGGAGAACTTGGCTTCGAAGAGTTCGCGCAGCTGGGCGAGGTCAGAGACGCGCTCCGGTGTCAGCATCTGGGCGACCTTGCGGACGCTTTCCGGGGTGGCTTCGACGCGGATGTAGAAGGCGACGGTGATGTCGGCGCGGATGTTGTCCTTGCAGACGAGGCCATCCTTGCCCTTCCGGTGGATCTCCAGCTTCTTCACGGAGATGTCGACGATCTCGTAGTTCTGCAGGATGGGGACCGCGAACATCCAATCGAAGGAGATGCGCACGCCGCCAAACCCGGTGATCATTCCGGCACGGCCTGGGTGGACCTTCCGAACGCAGATCATTCCGAAGAAGCCGAGGACGGCGAGGAGGACGAGGGCCGGTATGATGAACCACATGGTCTGACGGGTGTTGTTGGATCCTGGTGCGCGTCTTGATTGTCTCCGATCGACGTGCACCGTTCTGAACGGCGGCCGGAGAGCGATGCTGTTAAAACAGACGGAAACCTCCCCAGCCAGTCGATTCTCAGGACAAGGATTCCAAGGACCCCGTCGCGATACGCCCCGGAATGCGACGTTGTGGGGATGTTCTCGTCCTCTTCCTCCGGCAACGCCAGCAG
>JBIKWS010000646.1:0-3131 GCA_044356195.1 Cyanophyceae cyanobacterium | reverse complement strand
TGGACCCCCAACACCACAACCGCCCGTCGTCTCCCAGGACAAACGAAGTCGCACGGCTACCTCGGGCTATCGCGGCATGGATCGTCGATGCCACCGCCGTCTGAATGAGTGTCACGGCCAGCAAACAGAGCGCGATCGACAGGGAGTGCCAGCGGCGCGGGTTCGATCGGGGAGGCATAACGCAAAGTGTTAATCGCGTCGGACGGCTTGGACAAGCGACCGCACCCCCCTCCGGTGCTTCTTTTGGCGTATCGCTGGTCAGGCCGCGTTCACGAGGTTGGCGGGGCGGCACCTTCCGGCAGGTACGGTCCCTCTTTGTGTCCTCTTGCCGAGGGAGCCTGTCGGTCCCTGACGTCATGTTCGGCAGCCCACCTCGTCTTCGTTCTTCGCGGCTTATCCGATTCGTGTTCCGGGGCGGTGTCGGGTGATGGAGACGCGATCGGATGTTGGTGTTCGGGGGAAGGGGATCTGTCGCCCCTTCCGGGGCTGGGTGTTCATGGGGGGACGGAACCCAGCGCTCACGCGCTGGGCTATCCGTTGAAATCCCTCCGGGATAGGGGGAACAATCCAAAGGAGGTTCAGCTGAATCGATCCCGATCCCGATTGCGATCCCGATACCGAGCAGGAAGCCATCAGCATCGTCTCTATCCGACCCGACGTGGACTCACGAGGAGCCCGGGCGGTTGCCCGTGCCGCACGCGTCGGTATCGGGATCGGTATCGCCATCGGAATCGAAATCGAAGTGGAACCTGCGGGTCGATCCTCGGTAGTCCATCGAGGGCCAACCCTAGGCCATGCCCGGGTTTCCTCGGTATCCCGTCCGGAGGGGGGATGGGGGGCCGATGCGTGGAGGAGCAGGGTGCGCATCTGGACACTGCCCTCTTCTGGAAAGGATTCGAGGCGGCGATGTCCTCATCGCCATGGGAATGGCTTTCGAACGGCGACGAGGACGTCGCCACCCCGTTCCGGAAGTCTTTACTGGATTCAAACGGGTAAACCCGGCAGGTCAGGGGGCGTGAACGTGATCCAACGTGGGAAAGCGAAGCCGTTCCGGACGGTCGAGTTCGATGAACGGACGAATGCGGTGAGGTTGATCGACCAGCGGCTGTTGCCACACCGGTTCGAGGTCGTGGCGATGCCGACGCATCGGGAGACGGCGGCGGCCATCCGCGACATGGTCGTGCGCGGGGCGGGGGCCATCGGTGCCACGGCGGCGTTCGGACTGGCGCAAGGCGCGCGGGAATTCCGTGGGCGCGGATCGGCGGCGTTTGAGCGGCATGTCGAGCGTGTGTTCCTGCACTTGAAGGAAGCGCGGCCGACGGCGGTGGACCCGGTGAACGCCATGATCGGCGTCCGGCAACAGATGGCGGTGGGAACGTCCGTGGCGGAACAGCAGGTGCTCGCGCTGGAAGCGGCCCAGGCCTTCGCGGAGGAGGACGTGCGCCATTGCCGGGAGATCGGGGAGCATGGGGCTCCGCTCATTCGCGAAGGCATGCGGGTGCTGACTCATTGCAATGCTGGGTGGCTGGCCTTTGTGGATGTCGGTACGGCCACGGCACCGCTTTACGCGGCGCAGGCGGCAGGCCGGAAATTCCACGTGTACTGCGACGAAACCCGGCCGCGTTGCCAGGGAGCGTCCCTGACCGCGTGGGAACTGCACCAGCAGGGTATCGCGCACTCAGTGATCGCCGATAATGCCGCGGGCCATCTGATGCAGCGGGGCGAGGTGGACCTTGTGATCGTGGGGTCGGATCGCGTGCTCGGGCGGACCGGAGAAGTGGCCAACAAGATCGGAACGTACACGAAGGCCGTGTTGGCGAAGCGCCACCGGATCCCGTTCTACGTGGCGATTCCGTTGTCGACGATCGACTGGGAACTCACGGATGGAATGCAGATTCCGATCGAGGAACGAGCGGCTTCGGAGGTTCTCGGAGCGTGGGGTGTGGATGCCGACGGACGGCGGACCCGCGTGCAGATCGCGAATCCGGGAAGTGGGGCCAGGAACCCGGGATTTGATGTGACGCCACCGGAGCTGATCACAGGGATCATCACTCCGGTGGGCATCCTGCCGCCGCGGCACCTGTGGAGGAACCGCGAGCGGCTGGTGTGATACCGGTCGGGGATTGCTGCAGGGCGACGAGGACGTCGCCGCCCCGATCGGATGGGTGACCGGGCTCAGGCGCAGCCGCAGCCGGGGCCGCAGGAGCCGCCCATCTCGTCCTGGGTGGGCGGGCGACCGAGTTCGAAGGTCTTGGCGACCCACTGCTGGACGCCTTCCTGGAGGGCGATCATTTCCTCCCGGGCTTCGAGGAATTCGCGGGCGACATCGTTGGAGAGCAGCGAATCGCGCATCTTCTCGAAGTCGGCGATTTCGGTTTCGGTGATCTCGGCACCGGACTGCTGCTTCTCTTCGAGGCTGGCCCCCTTGCGGTTGACCAGTTCGAACTGCATGCGGGCTTCGGTATCGGCGGAAAACCGTTCAATCCGGCCGCGGATCGCGGTGAACTCCGGCGACGCGGCCAAGGCCGTGCACAGTTCAACGGTCTTGCGTCCGACCACATTCTCTTCGCTCAACAACTCCATGGTATGCGTGCGCTTCCGGGCAGGGCCGGGGGACCATCCCGTCGGGGGACTGCTCGGACAGCGCGCTTGCATGGCCGCATGTTTCGGGTTCGGAAGCAATGCTGCGGATGGACGGAGTGGTGGGGTGGGGGAAAGTTTTCAGTTTCAAGTTTCAAGATTCAAGTCCCGGGCAACGCCAGGTGAGGGCACCCGGCCTTCACCTGGCTTCGAACTTGAAACTCTCCCCCAACCTCCTGACGTCGATTGCTACGCTGGGAGGGGTCGTAGGGAAATTCCTGAGGGTTGAGCGGAAATAGGTGGGGGCATCGGTTGACGCACGTGGCCAGATGGTGTGGGAATGTACAAAACTTGCGTAAGTCGGCATGCGAACCGCTTCATTGCATGTTCGTGGTTTTTTCCGCGATTCTGAGAATTGCCCGTCTTGGAATCGTGGTCGTGGAAGGTAGTGGGACCGGAAGAACGAATGTTTATGAAGAATCTGACCCGATTCATGGTGGGATGGTGTTTGCTGGTGCTGGGATGGATGAGCCCAGCGCGCGCCGAGTCGT
>JBIKWS010000645.1:0-3136 GCA_044356195.1 Cyanophyceae cyanobacterium | reverse complement strand
GAAGTCGGCTTCCTTGGCTTGGTAGTAGAATCGGACGGTGGCGACACCGTTGGAGAGACCATCGTGACCGGCGGCCTTGGCCCAGAGGCCGCCCTTGCGGTCGTCGTGGAGGAAACGGTTGGCGGGCGAGACGCCGTCTTCGGCGGCTTGGTCGTAGGATTCCGGGCGCACGGGATCATCGGAGATCGGGCGTGGCGGCAGCACGGGACGACCGGCCTGCACGGTGAATGCAAACCCGGGGAACTGGGCATTGGTGGCGACGACCGGGTAGACTTGGATGGCTCCGCGGCCGTTGCGTGCGGGATCGCGATAGGCGAGGAGCACGAATGGGAGCGAGGTGGTCGGCGAGCCGAGATCAGTGCGGAGCGGCATCAGGGTACGATCGCCGTCGAGGTTGGAGGCGACGCGAGCGTGTTCGTCGTTGGGATTGAAGCCCGGGAGGGAGGGATCGTTCTGGACGTACAGGTTCCAGTCGCCCCCGTAGATGGCCGGATCGAGTCGGCCAGCACCGCGTTGGGAGGCGATGACGGCGACTTGGGACGGGGGAAGGTTGGTGGGCCAGGCGGCGGTGAATTCCGCCGCGACGCCCGGCCAGAAGTTCGTTGGCACCGCGGCGTTGGGCAGGGTGGGGATGGCGTTGGTGGTGGGTCGGTAGAAGGCGACGACGAGGCGGGATTCGAGGTCGTTCTCCGCAGCCAGATTCACGGGAATGAGCGGGGCTTCGACGCCCGACTGGTTGGTGCGGTGCTGATAATAGTCGGGTCCAACGGCATAACGGGCGCGCGCCGTCAGGACGAACGGAGGTGGAGCCCCGGTCACGATGAGGCCTGGGGAGGGCTGGATTTCGGTGCCGATCACGGCGGTGAGGGGGAGGCTTCCAGGGACTTCATCCCAGCGCCGCGAGTTGACGAGGAGCCATGCGGTGGTGGAGGGATTCTTGGTGAGCTTGAGCAGGGAGCGCCCGGAGTTTGCCGGGTTGAAGTGTTTGGTGGTTGTGACCGACTCGGAGGCGAGTCCCGTCTCGGTCGCGGTGAGTTGGACGACGTCCCAGTTGGTGAGGATGACCGATGGCGTGCCGAGGAGGTGTTGCTGGAAGCGCGACGGCTGGGTGGGCCACACGATGCTGCCGACGGTGGTTGCGCGTAGGCTGCCGGCCAAGGTGCGCCAGGAGATCACGGTCCCGCCCGGTTTCGCCGCGAAGAGTCGGCCGGACGCAGCATCCCACACGGCCGAATCGAGGGGTTCGATGGCTGGGCCGGTGGGCGGCAGTTCGGAGGCCAGGACGGTGCCAGGGCGCGGGATTTCGGAACCGGCCTCGAAGACGAGGTTGGCCGAGAAGAGGGCGTAGGTGCCGTTGAACTGGGATTGGGCGGAAGCAGGCGTGTGTTCGCGCTGGATGGTGAGGGTGCGCCGCGACGGATCATGGATGGCACCCAGCGGCGACCACGCCGTGGTGGCGGTGGGGGCCGTCTCTGGCGTGTACCAGACATCAAGTTTGGCCACGTCGAGTCCCTCCAGTTCGGAGGGGGCGTAATTGAGGATCAGGGTGGAGGCGGAGAAGCCGGTGCGATCGGTGGTCACCCGCCAGTGGACCGGGGCGATGTCGATGTCGCCTGGGAGGGTGGTGGGCTGGGCTGGGGCGCTGCGACGGAGCAGGACCTCCTGTACGCTGGCGCTGTTGTTGGCGGCACCGCCCTTGAATCCGATGAAGGCGCGCGTGAAGGCACCGGGCCGTGAGGCACCGGGAGCATGACCGACGGCGCGCACGGCCGTGGTCAGACCACCGAGGACGATATCACTGTTCGCCGGAACGATGGAGTTGCGGGCGAGGGCCGTGGGGCTGCTGGCTGCTGATCCGTAGCGGATCCAGGCTTCGCCGCTGCGTCGATCGCTGGTCGTTGATGTTCCAGGGCCGTTCTCGGCATTGACGATGTAATCGTTGGCTCCGTCGCCGTTGAAGTCGCCGAGGGCGTCGAGATGGATGCCGGCAGCGGACCCGACGCGCGGTCCGATGATTGGGTAGCCGGCAGAGCCGGTAGCGGCGGCCGGCATTACCAGGGAAGCCGGTTGCGTGGTGCTCAGTGCGCCGCGACGCAGGAACGCTCCGCCCTCATGCAGTCCGGTGGCATTGCCGATGAGGAAATCGGCAAGGCCGTCGCCGTTCTCATCGCCGGCGGCTCCAAGGCCGAACCCGAGCACGCTGGGCATGGAGGAAGTAATCGTTGTGATGCCGGGTGTGGTGGCGATCGGCAGGGTGGAGATTCCGAACGGAATCCGGCTGCCGTAGACGACATATACGCGGCCGGCATTGGAGCGGGAAACGCCAGTTCCGTCGCGGTGGTATCCGATGGCGAAATCGTCCAGGCCGTCGCCGTTCACATCGCCGAGGCCGGCCATGTGGAAGCCGAGCCCCACGATGGAACGATCCATGTCGACGTAGGCTTGTGCGAGGCGTCTGCCGTTGGAGGTGGCGAGATTGAAGTTGGCGGAAGTGAAGGGTGCGCCCGGGTACCGGGATGTGCTCGAAGCAGGTTGGCCTGTGAAGAGTATGACCTGGTTGTTCGAGTAGTTGGCGATCAGGACATCGGCCCGGCCATCGCCATTGACGTCGCCAGCGGCGGCCACCGACGCGTTGGCCGAGGTGCTGGTGAAGAGTTGGACAAGGAGCGGGTGTTCGAAGAGTCGGGCTTCCCCGCTGCTCCAGGAAGCGTTCCCGAAGAGGAAGTAGAACTTCTCGTAAGTGGCCAGGAGGATGTCGTCGATTCCGTCGCCGTCCACGTCGCCCGCGCCCGTGACATCCTGGATCCGCGACGGGTTGGTGCTGGTGGTGAGGCGCACGTCGCCGGGACGTGTGGCGGTGGCAGGAGAGAGTTCCTCAAGATTGTACCGGGAGGTGAAGGAGTCCCAGGCGGGTCTCGGCCGGCCGAAGATGACATAGAGTGCGCTGTTACCGCCGTCTCCGGTGCTGATGAGGAGGTCGGATAGTCCATCGCCGTTGAAGTCCCCGGAGCTGATGGGATCCTGAATGAATTCGCCGCGGCGGACGGTCAGCGTGGCGATGCGTTCCTTGAACTGGCGCTGGAGGACGATGCTTTCGGGATTGGAACCGCCGGCACCGAAGACGATGTACACCGAT
>JBIKWS010000054.1:0-11087 GCA_044356195.1 Cyanophyceae cyanobacterium | reverse complement strand
TGATGGCCCAGCGTCTGGTCCGCAAGGTCTGCAAGAACTGCGGAGCCCCCGCCACGCTGGACGAAGGCGAGTGTCGATCATTGAACATCACGCCTGAAATGCTGGCGAACGCGAGCCCCCGGAAGGGCAAAGGCTGCGCGACCTGCAACAAGACCGGTTGCAAGGGCCGGTTCGGGGTATTCGAGATCTTCATCATCAACGATCAGGCCCGGAAGATGATCTTCGACAAGGTCCCGGCCAACGTCCTGCGCAACAAGGCGCGGGAGATGGGGATGCGGACCCTGCGCGAAGACGGTACCCGCAAGGTGCTGGCCGGACTGACGACGGTGGACGAAGTCGTCCGCGCGACCGTCGTGGATCATTGATGGTTTTTCCGTACGGCAAGAGACCTGCTTCAAAACAAGCCAAGACCGAAGTCAGACCCTGAAATTCCGCTTTATCCGCCATGTCCTACCAGATGTCCGACCTGTTGCAGTTGATGGTGTCCGAAGGGGGCGCCGATCTGCACGTTCGCGTTGGGATTCCCCCGGTGATCCGCATCCACGGCGTGCTTCAGCGCGTCGACGGCCCACCTCTGAAGCCGGAGGATACCGAAGAGCTGATGCGCTCGATCACCTCCGAAGATCACATTCAGAACATCCGTGAAAAGGGGGGGGCAGACTTCGGATTCGCCTTCGGTGAGCTCGCCCGTTTCCGCGTTTCCGCCTTCAAGGAGAAGGGCAACTTTGCGTTGGTGCTCCGGCAGATTCCTTCGAAGCTGTTGACGATGGAGCAGATCGGCATTCCGCCGTCCGTGAAGGAGCTGATCTACAAGCCCCGCGGCCTGGTGCTCGTCACCGGACCGACGGGTTCGGGCAAGACCACGACCCTGGCTTCGTTGCTGAACATCATCAACGAGGAGTCGAACCACGCCCACATCATCACGATCGAGGATCCGATCGAATACTATCACAAGCACAAGAAGGCGGTGGTGACCCAGCGCGAGGTGAACGTCGACGTTCCGAACTTCGCCGAGGCCCTGCGCCGGGCGTTGCGTCAGGATCCGGACGTGATCCTGGTGGGTGAGCTGCGCGATCTGGAAACGATGGAAGCGGCGATCACGGCCGCAGAAACGGGTCACTTGGTCTTTGGAACCCTGCACACCACCGGTGCTGCCAAGACCATTGATCGTATCGTCAATGCCTTTCCTCAGAACCAGCAGGAGCAGATCCGGATCCAGCTCTCGACGGTGCTGCAGGCGGTGATCTCGCAGTTGCTGATTCCCCGCGTCGACAAGCCCGGCCGCGTGGCTGTGTTCGAGGTGATGGTCAATACACCGTCCGTCGGTGCGCTGATCCGCGACAACAAGACCTTCCGGATCCAGTCTGACATCCAGACCGGTGCCAAGTACGGCATGGTGACCCTCGATTCCTTCCTCATCGACAAATGGTCTGCAGGGTTGATTGCCGAAGAGGAGGTCGTGACCAAGGCGCAGGATCCGACCACGATTCACCAGAAGCTGCAGGAGTTGAAGCAGGCCCGGGCCGAAGCCCAGGCGCGCCGCCAGACCTGATCCTCCAAACACCCGAGCCATGCCCGAAGTAGCCTCCGATCCGCTGTTGTCCCTGATCCGCGAGCGCGGCCTGCTGGACGATCTTCAGTACGAAGAAGTCGTTCAGGAAGTCGGGCGCACGGGCAAGCCCGTCCTCCAGATCGTCCAGGACTATGGATTGCTGGACCTCGACTCCGCGCTCCAGATCATCGCGGACCATCTGGGTACGATGGTGGTGCCAGTGGAAATGGAGCAGATGACGCCGGAGGTCATTGCGGCCATTCCGGCGGATAGCGCCCGGATGCATCAATGCGTGCCGTTGGCGCTTTATGGGGACACGGTGCAGGTGGCGCTGGCCGACCCGCTCAATCCTGCGGTCATCGACGAGCTTGGGTTCACGGTCAAGTACCAGATCCAGTTGGTCGTCGCGAACCCCGCGGACATCGTCAAGGCCGTCGAGAAGTTCTATCCCGCCCAGGCAGCGGGTGGTTATGCGGACCTGATCGCGCAGATGGGAGGGGATGATAAACCCTCTGACCTGGTGGATCCGAAGGCTGCCTTGATGAAGGTGGACGAGGCGGTCAACGACGCGCCGATCGTCAAGTTCGTGAACCTGGTCCTGATGCAGGCTGTTCAGGACCGCGCCTCGGACATCCATTTCGAGCCGTTCGAGGAAGAGTTCAAGATCCGGTACCGCGTGGACGGCGCGCTGTACGAGATGACCCCGCCGCCGAAGCATCTGGCGGGTCCCGTGACCTCCCGTCTGAAGGTCATGGCCAACCTGAACATTTCAGAGCGCCGCCTCCCGCAGGACGGTCGTATTTCGGTGACGATCGCCGGGAAACAGATCGATCTCCGCGTGTCGACGTTGCCGACGGCGTTTGGTGAATCCGTGGTGTTGCGCGTTCTGGACCGCAGTTCGATCAGCCTGGAGCTGGAAACCCTCGGTTTCCCGAAGCAAATTTATGGTTACGTCACGGAGGCGATCAACCAGCCCAACGGCATCTTCGTGGTGACCGGTCCGACCGGTTGTGGGAAGACGACCACCCTCTACTCGGCGCTGCGGAAAGTGAATGTGATCGATACCAAGCTCCTGACGGTGGAAGACCCGGTGGAGTTTGATATCGAAGGCATCATGCAGGTGCAGGTGAACGAAGGGGTGGGCATGACCTTCATGAAGGCGCTGCGCGCCTTCCTCCGGCAGGACCCGGACATCATCATGCTGGGTGAAATGCGCGATCTGGAAACCGCGCAGATCGCGATCCAGGCGTCGCTGACGGGTCACTTGGTGTTGTCGACGCTCCACACCAATGATTCCTCCGGCGCTGTCACGCGCTTGGTGGACATGGGCGTGGAACCCTTCCTGATTTCCTCGACCCTGCTGGCCGTGCTGGCGCAGCGGTTGGTCCGAAAGGCGTGTACGAAGTGCAAGACCCCCTTCGAGCCAAGCGAGAGCCAGCTTTCCACGATGGGCCTTTCCCCGCACGACATTGGCGACAAGATGTTCTACTACGGTCGGGGTTGTCCGGCGTGTAACGACACCGGCTACAAGGGACGCAAAGGAATCTATGAATTGCTCGTGATCACCGATGCGATCCGCACTCTAATCAATGAACGCGCTCCCACGGTGGTCATCCGCCAGAAGGCGGTGGAGTTGGGAATGGTGACCCTCCGCGAGGACGGTCTCCGCTCCATCTACAATGGTGAGACCACGGTGGAAGAGGTGTTGAAGTACACGTAACGAGGTCGGTAACGCATCACGAAGTTTTCAATCGGAGGTCGATATGCCGAAGTTCAAATACGAGGCGATGGATACCCGGGGCAAGGAGACCAAAGGTGTCCTTGAAGTGGGAAGCCAAGCCGAGGCGATCACCCGCCTGAAGGAAATGGGATTCCTGCCCACCAAGGTCGTCGAGGCTGACAAGCCCAAGGACGCCAAGGCGGTCAAGAAGACCGACGCCAAGGGCAAGGGCAAGGGCAAGATAAACCTGAACATCTCGTTCGGGAGCGGTGTGAAGCCCAAAGTGCTGACGACCTTTACCCGTCAGTTGGCGACACTGGTCGAAGCCGGTCTTCCGCTGTTGCGCGGTCTGCGCGTGCTGAGCAAGCAGGAGCGGAATCCGACGCTGAAGCGGATCCTGGGCGAGTTGGCCCTTTCGATCGAAGGCGGCTCCACGTTCTCCGAGGGTTTGGCCCAGCATCCAAAGGTGTTCAACCGGCTCTTCGTGAACATGGTGAAGGCCGGCGAAATCGGCGGTGTACTGGAAGTCGTCCTGAAGCGCCTCGCGGAGTTCATGGAGAAGGCCGAGAAGATCAAGGGCAAGGTCATCGCGGCCATGTTCTATCCCTCGGCGGTCATGACGGTTGCCGTCGGCATCCTGGCGCTCCTCATGATCGTGGTCGTTCCGAAGTTCAAACAGATCTTCGCCGACCTGCTGGGTGACACCGGCATGCCTGGTTTCACGGAGTTCGTGCTGAAGATCTCGGATACCCTGAAGGACTCCACGATCGTGTTCCCCGAATGGGCGGCTCCGATCCCGCTTCCCGGTCCCGTCGTCTGGACGGTGGTTGCGATCATCATTGTGTTCAAGGTGTTGATGCGCACCAAGCGCGGGCAGTTCGTCTGGGACAAGTTGAAGCTCAAGTTCCCCGTCATCGGGTCCGTGATCTCGAAGGTCGCCATCGCACGTTTCACCCGGACCCTTGGAACCTTGGTACAATCCGGTGTGCCGATCCTTCAGGCCCTGACGATCGTCAAGGAAACCGCCGGTAATCTGGTGGTGGCGAACGCCGTGGCTGCTGTGTACGAGAGCGTCAAGGAGGGCGAAACCATCACGGCGCCCCTTGAAAAGTCCGCCGTGTTCCCGCCGATGGTGATCTCGATGGTGGACGTCGGCGAACAAACCGGTGCCTTGCCGGAAATGTTGCTGAAGATCGCGGACAACTACGACGAAGAGGTCGACAATGCCGTGACGGCCATGACCTCGCTGCTGGAGCCGATCATGATCGTGTTCCTCGCGGTGATCGTCGGTTCCATCGTCATCGCACTGTTCCTTCCGCTCATCACCCTGATCGACAAGCTCGGCAGCGACAGCGGTGGCGGCGACTAAGCCGCCGGACGCGATCCGGCGCTGGACGACCTGAGGTTGGTGGGACGACACGCCCCTGCGGATTCCGATCCGCAGGGGCTTTCCGTTTGTTCTCCAACCGGGGTATTGCCGGGAAACGGGCTTTTCATCCGCGCCGTGTCTGTTATGGATGGGCGCATGCGCATCCGCCCGATGCTTGCCCAGCTTGCTTTGATCCTTGCGATTCCCGCCTCTGGCTTGCTTGCCCAGGCCCTTGAACCGGAACAGATCAACCCGCCTCCCTTCCCGCAACGTGCGCGGCCGGCGACCCTGGCAACAAACCGGACCGTGCTGCGTCCGACCCGTCCGCTGACGAACGGCTTTACCTACGCTGCGCCCACCCGTCCGGCACCGGCCACGCAGGCAACCAACCCGAACGCGCTCCAGTTCGACGCCAAGGAGAAGACGGTTCACCTGAAAGCGGGCGAGATTGAGGCCAAGTTTGCCTTTGCCGTCACGAACGTCTCCAAGGAGGACGTGACCATCATGTCCGTCCACACCTCCTGCGGGTGTACCGCGGCCAAGCTCCCTTCCACACCGTGGGTGCTGAAGCCGGGCGAAGGTGGGGAAGTGGGAGCCACCATGAACCTCTCCGGGAAGTTCGGCACGGTCACCAAGACCGTCACCGTCGTTTCCACCGCCGGTTCCGTGCCGCTGTTCGTGAAGACGGTGATGCCGAAGGATGCCTACGAGCAGATGCAGCGGATGGGGGATCGTTCGCGCAACCTCCAGATCGCGGCAGCGGATCGGCAGGCAGTGTTCCGTGGCGACTGCGCCCGGTGCCATGTGGAGCCCGTGGTCGGGAAGCTTGGCAAGGACCTCTACACCTCGGCTTGTGGTATCTGCCACGATGCCGAACACCGGGCTTCCATGGTTCCGGCGCTCCGTGGACGACCGGGCAACTTCCATTCGGACTACTGGACCCAGTGGGTCCGCAACGGCAAGGACGGATCCCTGATGCCCGCGTTCGACGCGAACAAGGGGGGGCCGCTGACCGAGGAACAGGTCACGTCGTTGGTCGCCTACCTTTCGACGGAGTTCCCGAAGGAACCCGTTCCCGCTCCCGTCAAGGCAGAGCCGACCGCGCCGGTGCCTGCACCCGCACGGATTCTTGCTCCGGCTTCCCCGCCCGCACCGGCGAATCTTTTGCCGCCTGCGGCCAAGTGACGCCTCGGTTGGTTTGGTTCACGCCGGTTCCCGCTCCTTTTCTGTGGGGCTGGAACCGAGTTGGGCTTCGTAGATTCCGGTCCTCCCGACGATCCACGCGGAGCTGACGCAGGCCAATGCGATGAATGGGGCGGAGCGGAGGCCAAACATCTCCATTCCCAGGACCGTGCAGGCGAGCGGTGCCCGGCTCGCTCCACCGAAGACGGCGGTCAGTCCCAGCGCAGCTCCGAGGCCTGTCGGCAACCCGGTGGCTTGTGCCAGGACGAACCCAAGGCTGCTGCCGATGAAGAACAGGGGAGTCACTTCCCCTCCCTTGAATCCGGAGCCCAGGGTCAAGACGGTGAACAGGAGCTTTGCCGCCCACGCCCATGGCGGAATGGGTCCCCCGCTGAACGCCGTCTGGATGCTGGCGTTTCCCGGATCCATGGGGACGGCTCCCAGCCCCAGGTAGGATCGGTCGTCCATCGAGTGGGTCAGTCCCACGAGCAGCAGTCCCCCGACGACGGGACGGATCCATGGAATCCGGATCCAGCCGAATCCCGCGGCCACTTGCCTTCCTGCCAAGACATAGAGTCGGGCTACGCTGCCAAAGACGAGTCCTCCGACAATGGATCCAACCAACCAGCGTGGGGGAAGGAGGGTGGACCAATCCTCCGGTTGGGCGGTCAGACCGAGGTCGAAGTGGGCATGCTGGGCACCACAGGCGAGGGAAACCCCGTGCCCAACCCATGCCCCCAGCAGGCAAATGGGCAGGCTTCGCCAGTCGGGCCGTTCGGGGCGGATGCATTCCACCGCGAACAGGGCACCCGCCCACGGTGTTCCAAAGACGGCTCCAAATCCCGCGGCCATGCCCGTGAGGAGGACGATGCGGGTCTGGGCATGGGACAACCGCATCCAATGCGCGATTCCGCCCGCGAGACCGCCGCCGAGTTGGACCGCGGTTCCCTCCCGGCCGGCGGAACCTCCGCCGAGGTGGGTCATCAACGTGGTCAGCAGGATGAGGGGTGCGAGTCGGAACGGAACGTTCCCCTTTGGGTTTCGGGCTTCCTCGATGAGGAGGTTCGTACCCCGGGACGCATTCCCTGCGGTGGCTTGGTAGATCCACCAGATGCCACTCCCGAGCAGGGGAAGGGTCCAGATCAACCGCGGTTCCGCTCGATGCCACCGTGTCACGAGGTCCAGGCTCCACAGGAAGAAGGCCCCACTGATGCCGGAGGCCACCGCAGTGATCACCGAGGCGCTGATCCACAGGAGGGGACCGTGCATCGGTGCCGACGCTTTGGACTGGGAGGGTGACTCCGACATGGGGTGGGAGGGTGACCCGTCCCGGGGGCATGGGCCAAGGGGGATTGATCTTCAGCGGGGCCGTTCTGGAATCTGTTCCGACATCAGATGGGGTGGTGACGAGGACGTCGCCTCCCGGTTCGGCTCCAACAGTGAGGTCGGATTTGGATTGGTTCATCGGGTTCGCTAGGGTGGCGGCCTATGTCGCGGGAACGGCGGTGGCTGGCCGGTTTGCTGGTTGCGGGATTTGGTCTCCTGCTGGTCGTGCTGATCGGGGCAGGCGCCATCGGCGGCTGGATGCTGGCCCGTGGACTTCCCGGGGGCGGCGGGCCGCCGGTGATTGCGGACACGCCCACCCTGGTTCGCCAGGTTCAGGGACTGAACGAACTGGTGGGTGTGAAGTATGTCCTGGAGAAGGTGGTCGTGGTCGAGGACGCCAAGTGGTACGGGGACAATCGGCTCCTGATGGTCGCGCATGGCGTGGCGAAGGCGGGTGTGGACCTGTCGAAAGTTGAAAAGGGGGACATCCGCGTCCGGGGTACGGCGGTCCACGTGACCCTGCCTCGGCCGAGGGTCCTGGACGTGTACCTGGATGATCGTCGGACCCAGGTGATCGAGCGCAGTACCGGTGTGATGCGCGAGTTCGACAAGAACCTGGAACAGGACGCCCGGCGTCAAGCGGTGGACCAGATCAAGGTGGCGGTGCGCGATTCGGGCATCCTGAAGGACGCCGAGGAGCGCGCCCGGATCCAGATTTCGGGTCTCCTGCTGCGCGGTGGATTCTCCGATGTCGAAGTTTCATTCCGGTGATCCGGAAGTTCCTGAGCTTGGTGTGAATTCGCGGCTCGTATGGGTTGTCTGGCTTCGACAACTCTCGAAACCGTTCGCATCGGCATGGCTGTTTCCACATCAGGCACTTTTTGGGTGAAATCGACGCTCCTCGCATTGCTCGCGTTGGTTTTCGGTGTCGCGGCGTGGGGCATTCCCGCGCGCTGGCGCTGGGTGCATCCCTCGACGCTGTCGGCGGCGGGGGCTGGGACGCCTTCGCTGGTCCAGGTTTCCGAGGCGGCAGCCCAGGCCGGGCGCCCGGGTCCGGCGGCCCTGCTGGCGTCCGCAGCGGTGCGGCTGGGGCACGCTGGGACGAATGAGTTGCTTGCCCGTCTGGAATCGGTGGTGGCGGCGAATCCCGCGTTGCGCACAACCGGTGGCGTGGACCCGTTGTTGGGGCGCGTTGCCGGGCTTCGGGTGGATCCGGGAACGAACATCTTCGCGCCTGCGCTCGACATCTTCCTTCCGGAGGCGAACCGCGGACTGCTCCGCACCTTCCTTGCCCAATCGCAGGCCCCTTCGACGCGTGCGGTTCTGGCGGCCCGGGAGTTTGCCCCGCGCGAATTCGCGCCGGTGGGACGTCCCGGGGGACAACCTCTGGAAGCGGTGCTGCTGATGATTTCGGCGTTGCTCGAATCCGAGGTGCTCACGGCCGAATGGGCGGCGGAACTCCAGCGCACGGCGGCTGCTTCTGTTTCCGGAACTCCCAACGACACGCTGGAGCGCATCTGTCTCGACCTGCTGGTGCTCTCGCGACGGCTGGATTGGACGAGTCTCCGCGAGTTCGCGCGGACGGTGCCCAACACCCGGGCCCTGACGAATTGGGTGGGCGTGGTCCGGACCAACGTGACCGAACTGCCCCTCTTGTATGCCGGGGCGACCCTTTCCGGCGCGCCCGGGGCCATTGCCGAACGTTGGAGTGCCGCCAGCGGCACCGGGGCCGTGGGTTTGCGGACGGCGTTGAATGGAGGCGTTGGTGCGGTCCGCGCATTTGCCGCGACCACTCGTCCTGTTTGCAAGGACGGGTTCGCATTCCGGCCCTTGGCGGGTTGGGTCCACGGTGCACCGGAGGTCGCGGCTGCGGTTCGAACGACCCTGTTGGGGTTTGCGGCGCTCTTCCTGTCGATGGCGCTGGGGGGCGTGCTCGACCTCGGCTCCTCGGGTGATCGCGGGGCGGCGTGGGCCGGCACGCTGGGGATGGGGCTGGCATTGGGCTTCCTGCTCTTCATCATCGCCGAGCCCGCGTTGCCGCGCCCCCGGAAGGAACCCCGGATCCGCGTCCAATTGCTTTCTGGTCCGACCGCTCCGGCGGGGACCTCCATTTCGCGAGAAAGGCCAGTCATGGAAACGACCACCATTGCGACGATCATCCTGTTCGCGCTGCTGCAGGTGACCATCTACGTCATCTGCCGGCGCAAGATTACCGAGATTCTTGAAATGCCCGAGCCGGCGGCGGTCCGGCTGCGGCTGATGGAGAACGAGGAGAACCTGTTCGATGCCGGCCTCTACATCGGCATCGCGGGAACGGCGGCCGCGCTGGTCCTCCAGGTGTTGCACGTCGTGGAGGCGAACCTCCTCGCTGCCTACTCCTCCAACCTGCTCGGCATCGTGACCGTGGCGCTCATCAAGATCCGGCATGTCCGGCCCATCAAGCGGGAGTTGATCCTCGAGGGGCAGGCGGAGGGCACCGCCGCACCGCAGCGCTGATTCCAGAGGGTGCCATGAACCGAACCCTGCTCCTGATCATCTGCGACTTCCTGTTGCTGAACCTCCTCGCGTTGACGCGCTGGGATTCGGCCGAGCCGGAAGCGTCCCGTCAGCCGCCCGTGCCCGCCGTTGCCGCGAACGCGGCGTCCTCTTCCGAAGACATGGTGGCCGCGATGCGGACGGCGCTGGAGGAAGAGCGCACGGCGCGGGAGAAACTGGCGGAGCAGATGCGGTCGGAAACGTCCTCCCGGGACGCGACCGTTCGCAATCTGGATGCGCGTCGGCAGGAACTGGAGGCCGGGTTGCAGCAGGCGCGGCAAGCGGCCAATGAGCTGGCCTCGCGGTTGACCAACACCGTCGTTCAGGCAAACCAACAGGCGGCCCAGTTGCAGCAGCAGGCGGCGGCCGTCCAACAGCAGTTGGCGCAAACCGGGGCCAAGCTGGCCGAGACGGGGTCTCGACTGGTGGAAACCGAGAAGGCGAGGGAATCCCTCAACGAAACCGTGAAGCTTTCCGAAGCCGAGCGCCGAAAGCTCACGGAAGCCCTGAACGCCGAGCGCGAGGCGGCCCGGCGCCAGCAACAGGCCCTTGCCGCCATCGAACAGGAGAAGCGCGAGGTCGAACGACGTGCCGCGGAATTGGCGGCTGCGGTGAAGGTCGCCGAGGCCGAACGATCCCTGCTCCGTGAGAATGTCACCGACCTCAAGCAGCAGGTCTCGAAGGTCCAACTGGAGAAGGAGCGGATCCAGGCCCAGACCGCCGCACTCGCCACCGGTGTGACCCAGTTGGCGGCAAACTCGGAGGAACTGAAGAAGGAGATCCGGGAGAATACGCCCGCCAGTGCGAACCTTCTCTTCCAGGATTTCCTGAGCAATCGTGTCGAGGTGGTGGTGGGTGGCATTGCCTCGGGTCTCTTCTCCAATGGCCTCAAGGAAAAGGCCAGTGCCACGGTCTTGGTTTCCGATGGCACCCAGACCATGGCGCTCGTGCATGTGAACGAGAGCCCGTTCAGCCTGAGCATTCCCGGGTTTGGATTTGATCAGCCAACGGCGCGTGTCGTGGGCCGTGGAATGGCGCTCGCCAGCGGGGGCGCGGCGTTCCTGCGGGCGGACCCGCGGGGAATGCTGGTGGCCGTTGCGCCGGCGCTGGCCCAGAAGGCGGGCCTTCGCGTGTATCCGCTCGCGAAGAACCCATTCAAGTTTCCCGACGCCCTGCTCGTCAGCCGCGGCGGACGCTATTTCGGGGAGGTGGAGTTCCGGTTGGACCCGAAGACGCCCGGGTACGTCCGCATGAAGACCAAGGTGTTCAGCCGACTGTTCGGCGAGTTCTCGCCGTCCGCCGGCGATCTTGTGGTGAGCCGATCAGGGGAGATCCTTGGATTGATGGTGAACGGGGAATACTGCGTGGTCCTGTCGGATCTTCAGGTGGCACCGGGCGGGGTC
>JBIKWS010000644.1:0-3144 GCA_044356195.1 Cyanophyceae cyanobacterium | reverse complement strand
ACGGAAGATCCGGGTGTTCAGCGCGGGTCCGAAGCCGACGTACATCTCCCTGGATTACCGCGCGCAGGAAGGCTTCGTGTATCGCCTGGCGGCGGAGGATGCACAGGAGAGTTCACTGCTGAAGAAACTGTTGTCGGCCAAGGACAGCGCGATCGTGAGTGAGTTCGCCGGCAAGAAGATCGTGCGCGAGCCGGTGCCGATCACGAAGGACGAGCCGTTGAAGTGCGAGTTGCAGCACTTCGTGGAGTGCGTGCGGGAACGCCAGACCCCGCGGGTCACGGGTGCCCAGGCCAAGGTGGCGCTGGATGTGGCCTTCGAGATCGTGCGTCAGATCGGGGAAGGCCGGTAAGATTCAAGTTCCCAGTTGCCAGTCCCCAGATTCCAGTTCCGTGGTTCGCGCAGAGGCGCAGAGACGCTGAGGAAGACAGGGAAAGGGAAGTTTGGGTGCCGATGAAGCGGCTCACCGCTGGGTGATTCGACGACAGTCACTGAAAGGACCTCTTTCTCCGAGCCCCTGCGTCTCTGCGCGAGTCATGATCCGTCATCCAAGAGCATGGTTACGGCTGAGGCCTGGATCTCTCGGACTAAGAACCGCATGACACGAGTTCCCACGGCGCGGTTCTTCAGGTGCGGAGCACCGACAGATAGTAGCCCACGGCGTCAGCCGTGGGTTCCGCGTCCAGAAGGATCACCAGCCCCAGCGGGGCGACAGACGCGGCACGCTCCCATTGCACCGAAGGCTCACGCGACGACGCGAAGAATGCGCAGGAGCCACGGAGTTGTTTCACGCCGAGGCGCCGAGAACGCCGAGGGGAACCCTTCTTCCTGCGTTCCTCCGCCGAGTTAACGACGACACCCGCGGGGAGGTGGACGTGGTGACGTACAGCGTGGGCCTCAATCCCGAGATGCAGACGGCTCCGCTGCGGTTTGGCTAAGGTCGCCAGGGGCGTCGGAACACGATAAAGACCTACTTGCCGGGAACCAATGCCACGTGGATTCCGACCGAGCCTCGCCCTCTCCTGTGTCCACCCTCTCCCAGACATACAACGACCTTGGCGAACCAGAGACGCAGTCGTGGTCGGGTGGGCCGTTGGCGGGGCGCTCGGTGACGACTTCGTGGGACAGCTTCGGACGGCGTCAGGGGGTGACGACGTCGGTGTCCGGGTTCCAGGCGCAGAACGAAGAAGAATGACTCGCGCAGAGACGCGGAGACGCAGAGAAAGTGGGGCTTGGTATCATCGTCATCGGGTCACTAATCGGCGATGCGGTTCTGGGGTGCCCACGCTCCCGATTTCCTGTCGCTCTCAGCGGCTCTGGTCCTCTGCGCGAGATTTCTGCTGCATGAATGCCGCGTATCCGATTCGTGTTCCGGGGTTACGGAGAGTGATGGAGAAGGGAGCGGACGGTGGCGGTCGTGCAGGAAGGGGTTCTGTCGCCCCTGCCGGGGCTGGGTGTTCATAAGGGGGACGGAACCCAGCGCTCACGCGCTGGGGTATCATCTGTCGGCCCTCCGGGCCTGGGGCCACGGCTTGGTAAAGGGTTGGTGGGTCGTTTTCGTGTCTTTGGTGCCCTTCGTGGAGAATTCTCAACCTTCGAACCCCTGTTGAGGTGCGGAGCCCGCGGATGCTTCAACCCCTCCGGGGTTGTTTCCGCTTCCCACGTGAACCCGGGGTGCGCTTCGCGACCCCGGGCTAGCCGCTGGAATCCCTCCGGGATAGGGGGATCAAGCCGAAGGGTCTTCATCGGAATCGATTCCGATCCCGAGCAGGACCCGCTCGGCGAAATGCCGGGCCGGCACAGTGAGGAATGACAAGGGCCCAGGCGGTCGCCCTTGCCGAACGCGTCGGTATCGGGATCGGTATCGCCATCGGAATCGAAAGCGAGTTGAAGGATACGGTTCGATTCCTAACTCGAACTCGAACTCGAACTCGATCCCGATGCCGAACTGGACACTTTGAAAATGGTTCCGGGGCGGCGATGTCCTCATCGCCAGGGGAACAGCTTTGGAACGGCGACGAGGAGGTCGCCGCCCAGACCCTGGAATGGAGGGGCGATGTCTTCATCGCCGTGGGAGGGGCGTTGGGAGAGGGCGACGAGGACGTCGCCGCCCCGTTCATGGGTCTTGAAACTTGAGACTCAAGACCCGGACCTCCGGGGCTGCCTCGGGCTGGGTAGGGTCAGAAGGCGGGCGAGGTGGCGGGTTCGGGGGGGGCGGGAGCCCAGATGCGGATGTTGTCGATCTTGCCGGTGTCGTCGAAGGAGCCGAATCCGATCTTGCCCTGGGTGAAGGTGGTGTCGGTGGCTTCCATGATCGGGGTGGTGAGGTCGTCGAAGAAGACGCGGATGGAGCCGGTGGCGGCGCGGCGTTCGATGCGGATGCGGTGCCAGATGTTCTGGCCCCAGTTGACACCGGTGGTGGTGCGGTTCGTCAGCTTCCGGCGTGGGGCGCCGTCGACGATGAAGACGTTGTGGGCGTGGTCATCGGCGGCGGTGGCGACATGCGTGTAGTAGAAGTGCGACGCGTCGCGGAACCCGAAGAAGACGCACATGTCGCGATGGCCGTACTCGCGTCCGGTCTGGAGGAAATCGCCTTCGAGGATGAAGTCGCCGTAGGTCTGTCCGGAGAGGAGGGCGATGTTGACCGGGGAACGGACGGGCGGGGTGTACTTGCTCTGGCTGGCGAGTTCGAGGGCGTGGCTGGTGCCGTCGGCGGAATGCTTCCAGGCGCTGCGATCGGTCCGTTCGAGGCGGTCGAGGCTGGCGTGGGAATCGAAGTGTTCCTCGGTGACGAGCTTCCAGCCATCGGGAATGGGGCCGTGCAACGGGGACACCGGACGCGGAAGCGCGCGCCAGGCGAGGCCGGGGTTGTTGGTGATGATGCCGTCGACGCCCAGTTCGACGAGTTGCCGCATGAGGGCGGGGTCATCGATGGTGTAGACCCAGACGTCGAGACCCTTGGCGTGGGCGTCGCGGACGGCGGCGAGATCGACCTGACGGTTCCAGACGATGATGCGGGCTCCGATGCGTTTGGCTTCATCGATCCAGCGTGGGGACAGCTTCTTTTCGTCGTCGGTGAGTTTCTTGCCGCCGAATTGTCCCCACGGACCGAGGGCGCCGAGGACCTGATCGGGTTCGAGTTTGTGG
>JBIKWS010000053.1:0-11126 GCA_044356195.1 Cyanophyceae cyanobacterium | reverse complement strand
CCCACTGCCATTGAACTCCGCGATGCACTGGCATACTTCACCTTGGCCGTAACACGCTTCCGCGCGCTTCGGCGGCAGCGCTTCGTTCAGATTGACTTGTCTGTTCTACTGGACTGGACCGCGTAGCGTTCCTTCTAACACGGTTGTCCCATTTGTCTTCGGGGTAGGGTCTCTGCACACAAGAAACACATTATGGTCATTCTTGCAAAGGAGATGGGTCACCGCATCATCTGTAGCGTACCAACAAAAATTGTACGATTTCTCCAGAACATACCAAAGCTGAGCCCCGGAGAGCAGCTTGAGTGCTGAATACCCATACCAATCATCAACAAGAAGGTGCACGGGACCTTGTAGGCCCAAGACTTGACGCTCTACCTCAGCGTCCGCCTCCTCGGCGTGGTATGCATCAGTATAGTTCAGTGACTCCCAGAGTGGGTCGGCCTTGGATTTCGGGTTACCAAACGACTCGCGAAGCATCGTTGCAAGGTTATTGGCAGCTTCCCGCGACAGAACTTGGACGTCGGTTGCCCGAGTTCCCAGAATCTCCATAAGGTCGGCTTGAATTCTGTCCATAATCATCTGTTGTAAGGTACTCCATCCAATATGATATGGCCTACTCTATTGCCCTTTCCTGGTGTTTGGTAACCTACATGTGGTTCAGCAGGGCCATTTCTCGAATGAGGCCAATCGATGTTTACCTCACCGCCACCACGAGCCCGCCACTCGACAGGATGCGACTTGCCGTAGGCATCCTTTCCCCACTTCGTAACCGTAAATTGATCACGAGGAACACCAGTTCTATTGAAGGCTTCATCAATCGCCTCTCTTAGCGTCCTATTACTTCCGCGCCAATCAAGGTCTGTAGCTGGGTTAAACTTCCACCCACCCGCACCACGAGGACAGGTATCCGCATTATGGACCCAAATCTCACCCAACCCCACGAAGTACGTGTGCAGGCCGGAGACCTTCAAGTTGTATACCGGCTCAGGAACTGGCCGTCGACGGATATCCTCCACCACCACTGATTCGCCACTCAGGACGATCACGTGATCGCCAACCTGTAGTTCCCCGGCATTCTTCCAACCGTGATCCTTCACCCAGAACGGGTGTTCTTCGGTCGTCGCGATGACCTCACCACCAACGATCACCTCGACAATCGGGATGGACTCGCGGTGATAGGCGGCTTCCACCGTGCAGAGACGGACTTCCCCGCTCGACTCATCCCGCGCCCAGACCAAATCTCCAACCTGAATGGTCTCGATCGGAGTGAAGCCAGAGGCTGTCGCCACAAGCGTTCCGGCAACGAAGCAACCCGTTTTCTCGGGAACCACGGTTTTCTCGGGAGCCAGTTTGCGGGCCTTTGCAATCAGCTCGGCCACTTCTTCCGCCGCCTTGCCGATCCGAGAGCCCAGTTTACCTGCCAAAGCGGCCAGCCTTCCTGGCTCCATTTCCGGTGCAAGGATCAGGAGCAACAACTCGAAGGCGGCCCCTCCGTAGAGCGAACCGATCGCACGACACCACTCCGGCGAGCCCGGCGGCAGGGTCAATACCGCCGCCAGTTCCGGCGCCAGAACCTTGATCAACTCCACAAACTCCCCGTTCTGTCCCATCTCGAAGAGGGCAGCCACCGCCGCTTTCATTTCGTAAGCCTTAATGATTCCGGATACCGGGTTGTTCATCTCTACCCCAAACTTCACTCCATCCCACAACCCGGTCACTCCGTCCCACGCGCCACTCCCCAGCCCCTTCCAGAAGTCGGCTTCCAGGCAGACACAGCCCAAAAGAGCCATTTCTGCCACCCTTTTGAATGTTCCCAACTCGCCGAGCTTTTGTTGGGGCGAAACTCTGGGATCAAAGAGTTTGCCCAAAGTCCCCCCCGCTCCCCCATCCAACCCCAGCACATCCTGACTGTTGACCGGATCGTTCCCGGCGAACGCGTACAGGTTCCTACCCCCGGCCTCCCCGATCGGATCACGGCTCAGCCATCGACCCAGCCGTGGGCTGTAGACCCGATACTCGTAGTGCACGAGGTCCGTGGTCGGATCCACGCGCTTGGTTCCCCACCGCCAGGGATTGTCCGCAGCCAACGCGTCCCCGCTCATCCGCAGCAATTCCCCGAACGGACCGTACTCGTAGCGTGCCGTCACCTGCCCGCTTGTCCCGATCAATCCCAGCACCGAACCATTCCCGTCATACGCCGCCACATGGGTGCCGTTGGTGGCCGTGTTCAGCCACAACAGGCCGCCCAGGCCTCCGGCACCCCGGCCAGCGGAAGTAGCGTCCGGTACCGATCTTCATGGAGCCGAAATCCAGCTCCACATCCCCGTCCGGCGTGGCGGCAGCGACGGATTGGGCTCGCGTGTCGCGAACCGCAGGTTCGAGGGGTTCGTCGAACTCCGTCCAGACCTCCAGACGGGAGGTCTTTGACGATAATCCATAGGCTTCCGGAGCCGGCGGGGCGTCGCGCAGGATAATGTCCTGCTCGAATCCGGAAAGTGTATAGGTATAGCGGATGTCGGCCAGTATCCCCCCTTGGAGAGCGTCGGGATAGACGATGACATTATCTTCAACGAGGAGCCCTTTGGAGTCGGCGATCTCGGCGAGCAAGACCGATTCTCCCGTGGCGGTATCATACCAGCCCACACCGTGAACATGGCTCGACAGGAGACGACCATCCGGGAGCCGATGCTGGACGGCGGCCGGGGTATTGGGATTGTGCGCGAGGGTGACACGGTGTTGCCCTTTCCAGGCACGGGCAGCACCGGGAACCAGTTCAAAGGCCTCCACGCTTTCGGCCCATTGGCCGGAGTCGTCGAGGTAATGCAGGCCCGTGGCGAGTTCGACCACGGTATTGGTCTGGGAGCGAGTAGAACCATCCTCGGCGGTAACAAGGGTCAACTGTTCGAGGGTCCGTTCATGGGCGGCTCGCGACGTCACCGAGACCTTCGATGGCGCGTCTCCAGGTTGCAGATCCCGCGACTGCTGCGCGTGCGAGACGAGGGAGAGCCCAGCAAAAGCAAAGATCCAAAGGGACCAGTGACGACACATCCGGAAAGAGACGGGAGTCTTCATGATTGTTGGGCGCTCATGGATCCAACCATTCCGCATGTGTCCCGAGGAACGACAGACAGACGATTAAATCTATAGCCTCACCTTGAACCAGAGGGGGGGGGTACGACACAAGAGGAATTTATAGATTGGGGTGAAGTGCTGGAGGAGCGCGGAATTCGTCACCCAGACGACATGGAGAAGAAGGCCTCATGCGAAGACGCGAAGAGCGCGAAGAATGAGTCCCTCCCAAGCCGTCGGGCCAGGACGGCCTCAGCAGGGGCTGAACATTGTTGGCGTTGGCAAGGCATGAACCCGGCGGCGTGAAGCGTCCGTATTGCCCCTCGGCGTTCTCGGCCTCTCTGCGTTAAACAACGCCCTGACTCCTTTGCGTCTTCGCGTGAGGTTTCAGTGCATGGGAGCCTACCGTGTCTGTCGCCCCGCTGGGGCTGGGGATCCCTATAGCCGTGGGACCCACGGCTCACGCCGTGGGCTACTGTCTTTCGGCCCTCCGGGCCTGAAACGGCCGGGCACGAGGTTCGGAGCACCTGTGGAACCTCGGCGTGGGAACTCGCATCATGCGGCTCTTCGATCGAGCTATCCGGGCCTCCGCTTTAACCATGCTGTTGGGTGACGGACAATGACTCGCGCAGAGACGCAGGCGCGCGGAGAACGAGGGCCTTTCAGTCACGCTCATCGAGTCACCCCTCGGCACCCAGATTTCCCTTTCCCTGTCTTCCTCAGCGCCTCTGCGCCTCTGCGCGAGATCCTTACTGCACGGATACGGCACAGCGTCCCTGAGCGTCCTCGCGTGTCCGTGGACGACCGCACCCAAAATCCGTGCGCAGTCAATGCTTCTCGCCCGCACCCGCGTCCCGCTAAGCTCTCGGGATGATCTCCCGAAGGCTCCTCCGCTGGTGGTGGACGACGGCCGTGCTGCTCGGTTTGGCCAGCACCGCCTGCGCGGAACCCCTCACCCTCAGCACCCGCTCCCGCATCCGCTCCGTGCGGGACACCAACGACTGGGGCATCCGTCAGGCCACCGCCACCTGGGAGGCCACCCGCACCGCCGTCGTCGTCTGTGACATGTGGGACAAGCACCACTGCCCCGACGCCACCGAACGCGTGGGCGAGATGGCTCCCCGCATGAACGAGATGATCAAGGCCGCGCGCGCCCGGGGATGCCTGATCATCCATTGCCCGTCCGACACCATGGACTTCTACAAGGACCACCCCGGCCGGAAGCTCGCCCAGTCCGCGCCGAAGGTCCCCACGACGATCCCCCTTGAAGGCTGGTGCTCCCTCAAGCCCGACGTCGAAGCCCCCCTGCCCATCGACGACTCCGACGGCGGTTGCGACGGCTGTCCAGACTGTCCCTCCTTCAAGGCCTGGTCCCGCCAGCATCCCGCGCTCGAGATCCAGCCGGGCGACGCCATCACGGATTCCGCCGAGGCCTTCTACCTCATGCGCCAGCGCGGCATCACCAACGTCATCGTCATGGGCGTCCACATCAACATGTGCGTCCTTGGGCGTCCGTTCTCCATCCGACAGATGATCCGACAGGGCCAGAACGTGGTCCTCGTCCGCGATATGACGGACTCGATGTACAACCACCGCAAACGCCCGTTCGTCTCCCACTTCCGCGGCACCGAACTCGTCGTCGAGCACATCGAGAAGTACTGGTGCCCGAGCGTCACCAGTTCGGAGTTTGTCGCCGGACCCGACTTCCGCTTCAAGGCCGACAAGCCCAAGCGCGTCACCTTCGTCATTGGCGAGAATGAGTATCGCACATGGGAAACCCTGCCCGTCTTCACGCGAAACCACCTTTCCATCCGCGGCTACCGCTTCGACGTCGTCTCGGCATCGCCGAAGGACGGCGACGGCGACTTCAAGAATTGGGAAGCCATCCGCAACTCGGACCTCCTCATCCTCAGCGTCCGACGGCGCACCGCGCCGCCGGGCATGATCCAGGCCCTCCGGGATCATGTCGCCGCAGGCAAGCCCATCGTCGGCATCCGCACCGCCAGCCACGCCTTCGAGATCCGCGGCCAGACCAACACCACACCCCAGACCTGGCCCAACTTCGACGACGAGATCCTCGGCGCGGATTATCAGGACCATTACGGCAAGGGCCCCGGTCGGGAGACCCTGGTCTCGATGATCCCCGAGGCCGCCAGCCATCCGGTGCTTACCGGCATTCCGGCCACCGCCCGCTTCACCTCCCACCTCTATCGCAACCGGAACCTCTTCCGGACGGTTACCCCGCTCCTCCGCGGTCAGACCGAGGACGGTAAGTCCGAGGTGGAACCGGTCGCCTGGGTCAACACGCGCGACAACCGCCGCGTGTTCTATACCTCGCTCGGCAGCCCCGAAGACTTTGCGGAACCCACGTTCCAACGCCTCCTCCTCAACGGCATCCTCTGGGCCCTCGACGAGTTCATTCCCCCCGCCGCCACACCCATCGTCGATTACGCCGGTGGTTGGCAACGGCTGAAGGTCCCGGGAACCTGGGATGAAACTTCCCGCAACGGACTCGCCGCCTTCGATGGCATCGCGTGGTATCGCGCCTGGGTGAAGATCCCTGCCGACTGGCCCGCCCAGGCGGAACTCTTCGTCGAACAGGTCGACGACGCCCACGAGGCCTATCTCGACGGCGTCCGCGTCGGGGCCGCGGGCGCTTTCCCGCCCGCCTACCAGTCCGGGCTGGGATCCGGCGCTTCCTATCCGGTCACCCTGCGTCCGGGCCAATCCGTCCTCGTTGCCGTGCGCATCTTTGACAACGGAGGTCGAGGCGGTTTCAAGGGCCGTGCCCCGGAGATCCGCGCCGGCAACCGCACCCTGCCCCTCACTGGCGAATGGGAATTCCGCACCGGCGACAACCCCGATTGGTCCAAACCGGCCAATCCCCCCGCGAAGGCAGACTTCGATGGCGCCAAGACTTCCGCGTCCCTCCCTCCGGCAACGCCACCCCCACCATCCCCCGCTCCCCAACTCGCCCCCCTCCCCCCCGCCGAAGCCGCCCTCCGCTTCGACATTGCTCCCGGCCTCGCCTGGGATCAGGTCCTCGCCGAACCCGACATCGCCCAACCCGTCTTCCTGACCTTCGACGAACGCGGCCGGATGTGGGTCGTCGAGTACCGCCAATACCCGCACCCCGCCGGCCTCAAGATGGTTTCCCGGGACAACTTCTGGCGCGCCGTCTACGACAAGGTCCCGCCCGCACCGCCCAACCACTTCCGCGGTGCCGACCGCATCAGCATCCATGAAGACTCCGACGGCAACGGCACCTTCGACCGCCACTCGATCTTCGTCGACGGCCTCAACATTGCCACCAGCGTGGCCTTCGGACGCGGCGGCGTCTGGGTGCTGAACCCGCCCTACCTGCTCTTCTATCCGGACGCCAATCACGACGACAAACCCGACGGCGACCCCGAGGTCCGTCTCACGGGATTCGGGCTGGAGGACACCCATTCGGTCGCCAACTCGCTGCGTTGGGGTCCGGACGGTTGGCTTTACGGCTGCCAGGGTTCCACCGTCACCGGCAACATCTTCGTCCACGGTCCGGACGGAAAACCGCTCGCCGCGAAACCCGTCTATTCCCAGGGCCAGAACATCTGGCGCTACCACCCCGAACGCCGCGTCTACGAAGTCTTCAGCGAAGGCGGCGGGAACGCCTTCGGCCTCGAGTTCGATTCCGCCGGCCGCGTCTTCTCCGGTCACAACGGCGGCAACACCCGCGGTTTCCACTACCAGCAGGGTGCCTACCTCCAGAAGGGCTTCGACAAGCACGGCCCGCTCTCGAATCCCCATGCCTACGGCTACTTCCCCGCCATCCCCCACCCGGACGTCGACCGCTTCACCCACAACTTCGTCCTCTACGACTCCGGCGCCCTCGGCGAGGCCTACCAGGGTCGCCTCTTCGGCGTCGAACCCCTCCAGGGCCGCATCGTCCTGTCCGAGATCACCCGCGACGGCTCCACCTTCCGCACCCGCGACCTCGGCCACCCCGTCCGTTCCACGGATGCCTTCTTCCGCCCCGTCGACATCAAGCTCGGTCCCGACGGCGCGCTCTACGTCTGCGATTGGTACGACCGCCAGGTGAACCACTACCGGAACCACGAAGGGCAGATGGACGCCTCCAACGGCCGCATCTACCGCCTCCGTCATCGCGACACCCGCCCCGGCTCCACGCCGAATCTCGCCAACGTCCCCACCGCCCAACGCGTGGCCAGCCTCGGTCACACCAACCGCCTCGTCCGCGAGCTCAACCTCCGCCGCCTCGCCGACGAACGGGATCCAGCCGCCGTTCCCCTGCTCCGCGCCCAACTGAACGCACCCGCTCCGAACTTCGGACCCGACCTCGCCCTTGAATCGCTGTGGGCCTTGCACCAACTGGGAGCCCTCGATGCCCCGCTCCGCTCCGTTGCCCTGCGTCACCCCAATCCCCAGGTCCGCCTCTGGACCGCCCGTTTCATCGGCGACCACGGTCCCGTCCCGACCGAACTCGCCTCCCAACTCGCCCAAATCGCCGCCAACGAACCCGACGTCGAGGTCCGATCCCAGCTCGCTTCCACCGCCCGCCGCCTGCCCCCCGCCCAGTCGCTGCCCATCGTGAAGGCCCTGCTGTCCCAGGACCGCGACGCCGCCGATCCCCGTCTCCCCCTCCTCCTCTGGTGGGCCATCGAACAGCACTGTGCCTCCGCTCCGGACGCCGTCCTCGACCTCTTCACGGACCGTGAACTGTGGCGTGCCCCCGTGGTTCACCAGCACATCCTGCATCGACTCGCCCGCCGCTTCACCGCCACCGGCAAACCCGCCGACCTGAAGTTCACCACGCGCCTCTTCACGCTTTCGCCCTCGGCCGAAGCCACCGCGCGCCTCACCCGCGGATTCGAGGAAGCCACCGCCGGCAGTCCACTCCCTGCCCTCCCCGAAGAACTCGTGCTCGCCATGGAGAAGGCTGGAGGGGAATCCCTCCTCATCGGCACCCGCCGTGCCCGCCCCGCCGCGGTCGAGCAGGCCCTCGCCCGGATCCGCGACGACAAGGCGGCCACCTCCGAACGGATCCAACTCGTCCAGGTCCTCGGCGAGATCCAGATGCCCGCCGCCATCCCTGCCCTCCTGACCCTCGTGAGGGATGCCAAGCCGCTCGACCTCCGCCGCGCCGCCCTCGGTGCCCTCCAATCCTTCAACGACCCTGCGATCGCTTCAGAACTTCTCACGCAATTGCCGTCCCATCCCCCTGCCCTCCAGCCCGTCACCCTCGCCGCCCTCGCCTCCCGCGCCCGCTGGGCCGAGGCGCTCCTCACCGCCCTCGACGCCGGACGCATTCCCGTCGCCAGCGTGCCCACCGATCTCGCCCGCAAGCTCAAGGCCCTCCCCGGGGAATCCATCGCCCGACTCACCGCCCGCCTCTGGCCGCAACTCCGGCAGCCCACCTCGGCCGAACTCGAACGCGAAATCCTCCGCCTCGCCGAAGTGATCAACCTGGCCACCGGCAGCCCGTATCCCGGAAAGAAGCTCTTCCTCGAACGTTGCGGCACCTGCCACAAGCTCTTCACCAAGGGCGGCGACGTCGGTCCCGACCTCACGGTCTATCAGCGCACCGACCTCCCCAACCTCCTTCTCAACATCGTCAATCCCAACGCCGAGATCCGCGAAGGCTTCGAATCCTTCCAGGCCGAGACCCGCGATGGCCGTACCCTCTTCGGATTCCTCGCCGCACAGACCCCGCGCAACATCGTCCTGCGCACGCCGGACGGACAATCGGTCCCCCTCGACCGCGACAACCTCCAATCCCTCACCCCCGCCGGTTCCAGCCTCATGCCCGAAGGCCTCCTCGCAGACCTGTCCGACCAACAGGTCCGCGACCTCTTCGCCTACCTCCGCTCCACCCAACCCCTCAATGACTAGGGAGTTGGAAGCGTCCTTCACCACGGCAGCGTCAATTCCAGCGGCTCGGGCGGCACCGAGCGGTACATCCGCATCCCAAACGATTCCTCGTACTGGTCGAAGGCAAAGGATTCCCCCTCCTGCCCCAACACCACGGTCAGGATATCCCACGGACCTTCCAGCCCCTTGTCCGAGTACTCGAACCGCTGCTGGAACCCACGGGGTACCCGGGTCGTGATCATCACTCCACGGATCCCATCATTCACCCAATCCCGGATGACCAGCGATTCCTCCGACCGCTTCGTGTCGTCGTCCGCGATGGTCAGCACCGCTTCCGCCAACTCACCGATCAGGGGCAACGTCGTGTCCGCGGCCACGATCGACAACCGCAGGTCGCGGTCTCCCTGTGGCAGGGAATCGTTCACCAGCGGAATCCTCAGGTACGCCCGTGAATCCCCAGGCTCGAAGCGCGCTGTCACCACGTTCGTGCCGCCCAGCACCGACAACCCGAAATCCTGACCGTCAATCCGGCAGGTCACCACCTCCGCACGCTTCACATCCTGCGTCCGCCAGAGGGCGATCTCTGCATATTCCCGGGGCCCCGCTTCGTTTGCGGAAAAGCGCGTGGAGATGAACCCCGTCCGTCCCTGGGAATCCCCGTCCAGGATCCGCACCTCGATCCGGACCGGCGCATTGGTCGATCCCTCGATCGTCGCGTCGATCAACAGGTCGCGCGTCGGCTCCTCCACCCCGTCCGAGATCAGATTCAGGAAAACCAATCCCACCGGAACAAACGGTTCGAGAACCGTCGTCGGCTCCGGCAGCTCATAATCGATGCCGGCCCGCGCTGTTCCGCCGACGGGCGTGAACCGGACAGTGATGGGCTCCGGGTGGAGCCACGGCTCCAGGCGCACCGAGAGGGCGATCCGCGAACGGTTCTCGTCGGCTTCGATCACCGGGTTGTCGGCCACGAGCTGGAACTGCCTTCCGAGGGTGGTCTGCGACTGGAGCAGCATCACGAGGCACAGGAACGTCCATCGAAGGATCGCGGTGGAAGAACGGGCAGGAGTGGTTTTCATGGTCTTGTCAGCGGGCGATGTGGTTGGAGCCGCCGCGCACACAATACATAGGTTCCCAAGGTACGCAACCGACCGGTCCACGGGCTTCAAACCTGGATCTGAAACTTGAATCTCCCGGCCCCCTCACGCCGACGCCGAGATATCCTTCAGGTCCGCACGCACCGAGGCATAACTCACCCCGTAGGCCGCCACTTTCGGATCCATCGCGATCCCATGCGTCGCGCAGTGTTCGCGGTACAATCCCGGCCACCAGTTCCGGTGCTCGGTCAGCCCCTCCGCGCGCCACTTTTCCCAACCCACCAGAACCTTGCTCCAGCAGCGGTCCCCATAAGCCACGGCTTCGTGCGGACTGGGCATGTCCGCCACGTACCAATCGCGTCCGACGCGCGCATGCAGGACCTCATCGGCCCAATCGAAATCCTGGATCGTCGCGGCGAGCGGATTCCGTGAGGCGAGCGACACCTCCCATTCGTGGCGCTTCCCAGTCTTCGGCATGAGCCCCTGCTCGATGAAATAGAGCACGGCGTGTCGTTCCTTGGGTGTGAGCTGCGTGTTCAATCCCAGCGACCACGTGAAATTCACCATCACGTGTTTTGGCCAATCCACGCCAGCCGCCACGAAGCCCACCTCCCCCAGCATCGCGTGCCGGGCCTCATCCCAGAGCTGCCGCGTCATGTCGCGGTAGTATCCCCATGGCTTGTCGGGCGTCTCGGCGAGGATGCTGGCCATCATCTCCGGCACATCGATTTCCCGGAGCCGCTTGTAGAACATCATCAGGACCTTCCCATCCGCAGGCATCGCCGGGTCATACAGGAAGACCTCCGCGTTCACCCCCATGTTGTACGGATCCGGAAACCGCGCGTCCCGACGCGGCACGCCGTCGTACCGGTAGGGTTCCCGGGAATGGAGTCGCTCGGGAACAGAACCCGGTTCCGAACAACCGTCGAATCCACCGGCCCCAACAACTGCCGCCGCCAGCACGGCGAGGCCTGGCATCATCGCGGCCCGCGCCTCCGTCGACACCAGCGCCGCCACCGCGGAACGCCCGTACGCGATCAGGTCTTCCAGTTCCAGCAGGGCAAACCGCAGCAACCGTACCGTGGGTTG
>JBIKWS010000643.1:0-3152 GCA_044356195.1 Cyanophyceae cyanobacterium | reverse complement strand
GTTCCCGGCGGGTTCTGCCTTCACGAAGGTTTCCACGGCGGCCTGGACCTGCTGGAAATCCTTCAGGAGGGCGTTGGTGGAGCAGGCTCCGGACTGGAGCTCGGCGAGGATGCTGCGGTAGCGGGCGGCGAAGGGTGGGTGGGCGAAGATGCGGTCGAGGAAGGGATTGGATTGGGTGTACGGGGTCAGGATGGAGAAGGCGGCTTGGGCGTCCTCGGGACCGGCTCCGGGATGACGGCCAAAGGCTTCGTTGAGATCCCAGGGGAGGAATCGGAGGCGGCCGTCGCGGGAGTCGAGGAACAGGTAATAATTGTGGCCGTTCCCGATCATGGAGTCGTAGCTGGAGAGCCACGCGGTGACGGCGACGAAACGCAGGAGCGCGTCGGGGTCGAGGGCATTGGTGACGGCGGCGGCGAAGTGGGCGGCGTCGGCTTGGTGGATCGCCTGGAGGCGCTGGATGAAACGTTCGGTGTCCTGGGCGCGGACCTTGGATCGGGGTTCGTAGCGGTTGGTGTAATCGGACCAGCGGGAGCCGAGGTATTCCAGGCCCCGGGTGCGCTCCGGTTTGACCAGAAGCCCCTTGCTGGTGCCGAGGCGCTGCTTGAGGAAGTCGCCTTCGATGGGTTCAATGATCGTGTAGAGTCCGAGGTATTCGCGGGTGGGGGCGTCGTCGAGGGTGAGCCAGACGCGGGCGTAGGCGGTGCGGGGAGCGGGAACGCCGGCGCGGTTGAAGGCGGCGTAGGCAAGGGTTTCGCGGAGCTGGGAGGGATCGTTGACGTTGTTGTTGAGGAAGAGTTCTTCCAGGCCGGCGAGGGTGCGGTCGGGCACGTGTCGGTCGAAATCGAGCTTGAAGGGACGTTTGTGGGAATTCCGGGAACCGTTGAAGGAGCTGTTGCCCTTGAACCGGACGCCGACGTTGGTGAAACGGACACCGGCGACCTCGACGACGCCGGTCGTCCACGGGAAATCAAACCCGCCCGGTGGGAGGAGACGGGGACCGGGCGTGTTGGACGGGCGGTTGGGATTGCCGGGACCGTCGGCGCGCCGGGGACCGTCCTGTTCCTGCGGGTTTCGGGGACCGCGGGGTCCATCCGGGCCGCCTGGACCGCCCGGACCGCCGGGTCCCCGTGGGCCTTGGGGGCCGTCCGGGGCGTTGGTGGGTTCCATGGCTTTCCAGTCGGCGGCGCTGAGGTGGAGGTGGATCTCCCAGACGTTGGTGGCCTGGAGGAAGGCTTCGCGGGTGGCCGGGAGGGCGGGCGCGCCGAGCGAACGGAGCGTGAGGAGCAGGAGGGTGAATCCTGCGAGGAGGCGGCGGGGACGGAGACGGCGCATGAAAGGGCAGACCGTCACGGGAGGACAAAGGTTTCGCTTGGGTCTGGAGGGAGGGGTGCGACATGCTCGCCACAATTCCATGAGTACGGCTGAACACACGGGAGAGGCGACAGGCTTTGGGTGGTGGCGGTTGTTGAACCGGTACCAGTGGTTCGTGCTGATCGTGGCGGCGCTGGGGTGGCTGCTGGACTGCATGGACCAGCAGTTGTTCGTGTTGGCGCGCGCCCCGGCCATGAAGGAGTTGCTGACGGCCGGGTTGGGTCGGCCGGCGACGCCGGGGGAGGTGGGCGAGTATGGCGGGTACGCCACGGCGATCTTCATGCTGGGATGGGCGACGGGCGGATTGATCTTCGGTGTGCTGGGCGACCGGTGGGGTCGGGCCAAGACAATGCTGCTGACGATCGTGTTGTACTCGGGTTGCACGGGGTTGAGCGCGTTTTCGACGCGGTTTGCGGACTTCGCGCTGTACCGGTTCCTGACGGGGCTGGGGGTGGGCGGTGAGTTCGCGGTGGGCGTGGCGCTGGTGGCGGAAGTGATGCCGGAGCGGGCGCGGCCGTACGCGCTGGGATTGCTGCAGGCGTTGTCGACGGTGGGCAACATGACGGCGGCGTTGATCGGGATCTCCCTGGGTTTCATGGAACAGGGGGCGAACCTGGCGGGATGGGCGCCGTGGCGGTGGAAGTTCATCGCGGGCGCGCTGCCGGCGTTGATCGTGATCTTCGTGCGTCGGGGACTGAAGGAGCCAGACGCGTGGCTGGCGACGCGGAACAACCCGGAATTGCGAAAGAAGATGGGCGATTACGGGGAGCTGTTCGGGAATCCGAACTGGCGGCTGCCGGCGACCTTGGCCGGGATCACACTGTTCGCGGGGGTGATGCTGGCGTTCTTTGGACCTGTGGCGTGGACCAAGAACATGATCATCGAAGGGTTTTCCCAGCTGAAGCTGACGGTGGTGGGCGTGGCGTTCGTCGCGCTGGGATTCGGCATCTGGACCATCTACGGCGGCGGCGGAGACACCCGATACCGGGGGCGTGCGGTGACCGGACTGTTGCTGGCGCTGAGCGGTGTGATCGGGGTGTGGGGCATCGCGTTCTTCAGCGCGGACCTGGTGCGCGGGGTGCTGGAGAAGAAGCTGATCGCGGACGGGATCGACAAGGCGCTGATCCCGTCGCAACTGACCAAGTGGACCGGGATCAACTCGATGGTGCAGAACTTCGGGGCGTTCTTCGGGATTTACGGGTACGGGCTGTTGTCACAGAAGATCGGGCGCAAGCCGGCGTTCGCGGTGAGCCTGGTGTCGGCGATGTGCGCGACGGTGGCGACCTTCTGGTTCCTGCGGGACTTCAAGGACATCTTCATCTTCGTGCCGCTGATGGGATTCACGACGCTGTCGCTGTTCGGCGGGTACGCGATCTACTTCCCGGAACTGTTCCCGACGCGGTTGCGCAGCACGGGCACGAGCTTCTGTTACAACGTGGGGCGGTTCGTGGCGGCGGCGGGGCCAGCGGCGTTGGGGGTGTTGTCGGGCGTGGTCTACAAGGACATGCCGGAGCCGCTGCGGTATGCGGGGGTGACCATGTGCGCGGTGTATGTGATCGGGTTGATCGCGCTGCCGTTTGCGCCGGAAACCAAGGGGCAACCGTTGCCGGAATCGGAACGGGGATTCAGCCACTGAGCCGGGCCCGAAGCTCGACGTGGGAAACGGGGGTGCCGGTGGGAAGCCGGCACCCCCGTTTGCATTCAGGGAGGGGGAGAAATGGGGGAGACGTGGGGATCAGTGGCGGGCCAGTTCGTCTTCCTTGGCGAGCCATTGGTGGATG
>JBIKWS010000642.1:0-3153 GCA_044356195.1 Cyanophyceae cyanobacterium | reverse complement strand
ATCATCGGCCCAGTAGGCGCGGACGGGCGCCAGCGTCAGGTGGATCTCGGGACCGAGCTGACCGGTGCCGTCCTGCAGCCGGAACCGGAACGGATTGGGATGATCCCAGTTCACCAGCATGAGGTCGTTGCGGCCGTCGCCGTTGACGTCGAGGACCTGCACGGCCTTGACCGTGCCGGTGTACGGGATCTTCTGGGGTTCCGCGAGGGAACGGTCCTCGCGCTGGAGCAGGAGGTGGACGTGCTTCTCCGCGAGGAGCAGGACGTCGGGACGCCCGTCGCCATTGATGTCGCCGCTCGTCAGCGCGTTGGCATCCAGAAGGCCGTCGCCCAGGTCGAAGCGCTTCGGGGCGGACCACGTGTTGGTGCCTCCGTTGAACTGGATGACGAGCTCCTTGGGATCTCCGAAGTAGGCGAGGTCCGGGCGGCGATCGCCGTTCAGGTCCTCGACGATGAGGCTGGAGATGCGTTTCTCGGAGGAGATGCTTTCCACGCGGAACCGGGCGTCGGCGGGGAGTTCGTTGACGTCCCGTCGGCCGGAAATCTCCTTCTTGACCGGGACGTTGGTGAGGCCGGTCTGGTTGTAAAGCAGGGTGAGCTTGGAACGCGCGTTGTTGACGATCACCAAGTCGTTGCGGCCGTCGCCATCGAGGTCCGCGGTACGGAGGAATCCGGTGCCGGGATCGATCGGGAAGATCTCGGGGCCGGTGAATCCGAAGCGATTGGTGGCACCGGCATCGTCATTGGCGGCCTGGACGGAGCCACAGGCCAGACAGAGTGCGGTGAGGGTGCCCAGGAGCCGGGCCGGGTTTCGCCGTTCGAACATCGTGCCTGAGCATGTGGGCGATCGGCGCAGTTTCAAGTTCTGGATTCTTTTGAAGGCCGCGTGCCTTTACCCGGTGCGGTCCATGATCCCGCCGCGTGAGGGCACGCGGCCTCCAAACGATCAGGCTTCAATTCCACCCCTGCCCCACCAGCTACGGCCGCTGGACCGCATCAAAGTACTTCTCCCGGATCCACCGGGGCTGCCATTCGTCGGATTTCCGGACGTAATCCTTCGACAGGTCGATGGCGAGGGGCGCCGGCGCGTTGGTGGTGAGAGGCTGGCGATCGCCGACGGCCGCTTGCGATTGTTCCATCAGGCGCGTGAGACGCTCCACGGTGGACGCATGGCGTGGGTTGTCGGCGAGGTTCTGGCGTTCATCGGGGTCGCGTCGGAGGTCGAACAGCTGGCGATGGTTCGTCCGCGGATAAACGATGAGCTTCCAGCGATCGTCGCGCACGGCGCGCATGGTGTCGGTGTAGGCTGTGAACAGGGATTCGCGCCATTGGGGGGCCGAACGCGACCAGAGCGGCGAAAGATCCCGGCCCCCGAGGCGGTCTGGTAGCCGGATGCCAGCGAGCTGTCCCACCGTGGGAAAGACATCGAGGAGATAGGTGAAGCGTTCCGTGCTGCGCCCGGCGGGGATGCCAGGGCCGGCGATGATCAACGGACACCGCATGCTGTGCTCGTAGAGGCTTTGCTTGCCGAGGAGTCCATGGCTGCCCAGCGCGAGCCCGTGATCGGCGGCGTAGATCACGTAGGTGTTCCGGCCCTTCGGATGGCTTTTCAGGGCTTCGAGGATCCGGCCCACCTGGCCATCAAGGTGGGTGATGAGGCCGTAGTACTCGGCGAGTTGGTCGCGGATCATCTCCGGCGGGCGCGGATACGGCGCGAGGTTCTCGTCGCGCAGTCCGCGCATCCATCCGTTGTCGAACGGGTGTTGGGGAAGGAAGTTCGCAGGCAGCGGCGGACGTTTCCGGTAATACGGCAGAACCGAATTGGTCAGCGGATTTCGCGGGTCGTGCGGCGCGGTGAACGCGACGTAACAGAAGAACGGTTGGGCGTTGGTCGCGGAGTTCAGGAAGTCGATGGCAGCGTCGGCGAACTCCTCGCTGGAGAATTTCGCGGCGGGGCGGACGGGCGTGAAGGCCTTGCCGACAAGATCCACGACGGGCACCTGGGTATGATCGGCCATTCCGCCGAAGAAGACGGAGCGCGCCTCCTGGAAGGCCCGTTGGAACGAGGGCCGACCGTTGTGCCATTTGCCCGTGGCGAAGGTCCGGTAACCGGACGCTCCGAGTTGCTCGGGCAGCAACGGGATGTCGCGCAGGTCGTGTCGGGAATCCATCCACGGACGACCGCTCATGAGCATGGCGCGGCTCGGGATGCACACAGCACCGCTGTCGGAGCCGAAGCAATAATTGCGGCGGAAGCTGAAGCCCGTCTTCGTGAGGCGGTCGAGATTCGGGGTGCGGATGTGACGGTTGCCCCCGGCAGCGATGGTGTCCGCGCGTTGGTCATCCGCGAAGAGCAGGATGAAGTTCGGCCGCGCGTCCGGCGCGGCGTGGGCGATGGCGGAGGCCAGTACCAAGCCAAGAGCCAGCAGCAGGGAGATCGGGTGGGATTTCAAGTTTCAGGATTCAAGGTTCATGAGGCGTCGTCGCCAAGGATTAAGGCTGGGTCTCGCCTCGTGACCTCGTCGACTACAAGGGTAGCAGACGACGTAAGGAGGCTGGGGAGGGGAGCGGGTCCATCAGGCGAGCAGCGCCTGGACCAGCTACGATTGAAGGGTAGCTGGCGAGGTCACGAGGCGGTGGTTCGACTCAGCCTCCTGATGTTGTCTGACGTCTTGGCTACGTCAGGGGTGTCCGCGCTCAGCGAAGCACCACAACCGGGTGGCGGAACGGACATAGAGGCGGCCGTGGTCGAGGGCGGGCGTGGCGACGACCGACTCGCCGAGTTCGTTGCGGGCGAGGACGTCGAGACGGTCGGAAGCCTTCAGCACCACGCCCACTCCCGCCTGCGAGAAGACGCAGACCTGGTCGCCGGAAGCGATGGGCGAAGCGTAATTGTCGCCCAGGACACCCAGTCGTTCCTCCTGGAAGAAAGGCTTCCCCGACACGGCGTCGAGACACGTCAGGAGGCCGCCATTGCGCAGCAGGTACAGGCGGCCGTCGTGGAGCAGTGGGGTCGGGCAATACGGGAGCCCACGGCCGTGGGTCCAGAGAATGGCCGAGGAAGTGAGGTTGCCGGTGCCCTGTGGACGGACGGTCATCGCGACATTCCGGGAGGCATCGAAGGCGTGGGCGGCCGCCGCGTACTCGGCCTTCG
>JBIKWS010000640.1:0-3161 GCA_044356195.1 Cyanophyceae cyanobacterium | reverse complement strand
GTCCGCACCCCCCTGCACCCTTGCCGATCCAACTCCGCCCGTGGTAGCGGTTCCGTGCCGACGATCCCAAGGTCTGGAAACCCGCCGAAGGCCCTTTCGACCCGGATTCCGTCGGCACCTTGCCCCGCCAAAGCCATCCCATGAGCGAAGCACCGAGCGAGCCCATTCCTGTTGAACCGCCCCCGTTGCCACCGGAGAACGAGGTCCTCTCCAAGTACCAAGGCGTGAAGGGGTGGCTGTTCTTTTTCTGTCTCATCCTGACCGTACTGGGGCCGCTGGTGACCATTGCATCCCTGATCACGGGCTTTGGTATCTCTGCGGAGGCTTTGAAGGAGTTTCCCGGTTTGCTGGTCATGCTGATCATCGACGCCGGGCTGAGCCTGGGCATCGCCGGCTTCGGCATGTACGCCGGGATCAAGCTCTGGCGCATCCGTCCCGGCGCGGTCCTCGCCGCCAAGCAATTCCTCTACTGTACGCTGGCCTACCACGCGATCGGCATGGGTCTCCCCTGGATGAGCGGCCTGCCCGCGGAGGACATAAAGGCGATGGTTGTCGAGAGCATCCGGGATGTCATGAGGGGGTTGATCCACTTCGCGATCTGGTTCTCGTACCTCAACAAATCGAAACGGGTGCGCGCCACGTACACGTCCTGACAGTTGCCTGAACGGGGAGGCGAAGTCCTCGTCGCCGTTCCAAAGTCGTTCCCAAGGCGATGAGGACATCGCCGCCCCGAGTCCTTTCCCAAAAGCGGGCAGTGGCAGGATGCGTACCCACCCCGTCCCCACCGTTCCCAGTCCTTGCCCACACCCCGTAGGCCGGATACGGTGCGCCCGGTCCTCAAACGAAGACCGGTAACACAGCGATTACGATTTATGGCGAAGCTTTCCGTGCGCGACCTCGATGTCGCCGGCAAACGCGTATTGATGCGCGTCGATTACAACGTGCCGATGGAGGAGAAGAACGGCGTGATGGTCATCAACGACACCACGCGCATCAAGGAGACGCTCCCCACCCTGCAATTGCTCACCTCCAAGGGAGCACGCCTGATCCTGGCCGCCCACCTGGGCCGTCCGGACGGCAAGCGGGAACCCTCGATGAGCCTGCGTCCGGTGGCGGAGAAACTGGCGGAAATGCTCGGGAAACCGGTGGCTTTCGTCGACGAAACCGTGGGCGAGAAGGCCGAGGCCGCCGTGGCCGCGTTGACCGACGGTCAGATCCTGGTGCTGGAGAACGTCCGGTTCCACGCCGAGGAAGAAGCGAATGACCCCGTGTTCGCCGCCCGTCTGGCCCGCCTCGCCGACATCTACGCCAACGACGCCTTCGGCGCCGCCCACCGCGCCCATGCCTCCACCAGCGGCGTCGCCCGCATCATCCGCGCCTGGGGTGGCAAGGCCGCCGCAGGCCTGCTGATGGAACGTGAATTGAAGTTCCTCGGCGACGAACTCGAAACCCCCGCCCGCCCCTTCGTTGTCATCCTTGGCGGCGCCAAGGTGTCGGACAAGATCAAGGTCATCGACCGTCTGCTGGAAAAGGCCGACACCATCCTGATCGGTGGGGCCATGGCCTACACCTTCAAGCTCGCCCACGGCGGCAAGACCGGGAAGTCCCTCATCGAGAAGGACCACACCGGCACCGCCCTCGCCGCCGAAGCCAAGGCCGCAAAGCGTGGCGTGAAGTTCCTGCTCCCCACCGACACCGTCGTGGCGGACCTCAAGGACACCGGAAAGCTCAACAAGAAGGGCCGCCCCGTCTTCGAACCGATCAACCCCCGCGTCGTCAGCGGCGACATTCCGGACGAGACCGAGGGCTTCGACATCGGACCTGAGACCGCGGCCACCTACGCCGCCGTCATCGCCAGCGCGAAGACGGTCCTCTGGAACGGCCCCATGGGCATGTTCGAGGACAAGCGCTTCGCCGAAGGCACGAATGCGGTCGCCCAGGCGCTCGTCGCGGCCACCCAGAACAACGGGGCCAAGTCGATCATCGGCGGCGGTGACAGCGTGAAGGCGATCAATAAGGCCGGCCTTGGCGACAAGGTCACCTTCGCCAGCACCGGCGGCGGTGCCAGCCTCGAGTTCCTCGAAGGCATCCCCCTCCCCGGCGTGGTCGCCCTCGACGACGTCTAGGATCCGTTTCGATCGCCCGGGAGGCCTTCTCTGAAAGGCTTTCCGGGCACCCAAATATGGGCGGGTCCGGATGGCCCCGCCGAAAAACCCCTTTACGCCCCCCCACTCATCGCTAGGCTCCCACCCCTGTTTCGCATGGAAAAGGACCGGAAGTTGATCATCGCAGGCAACTGGAAGTGCAATAAGACCGTTGCCGAGTCTGTCGCCCTTGTGACCGACCTCAAACGGGAACTCGCCGCCATCAAGGAGGTGGACATCGTCGTCTGCCCTGCCTTCACCGCGCTCGACGCCGTGTCGAAGGCGATCATCGAGTCGAACATCCGCCTCGGTGCCCAGAACATGGGCGACAACGGCTACGGCGCCTTCACCGGCGAAATCGCGCCGGGCATGCTCCGGGACCTCAGCGTGCGCTACGTGATCCTCGGCCACTCCGAGCGCCGCCAGTACCAGAAGGAATCGGACGAACTGGTCGCCCGCAAGGCGGCCGCGGCCCACACGGCGAACCTCATCCCCATCGTCTGCGTTGGTGAAACCCTCAACGAACGCGAAGCGGGCATCACCGAGCAGGTTGTCGAGAAGCAGGTGCGCGGTTCCCTCGCCGGCCTGACGCCGGAACAGGTCGAAGCCACCGTGGTGGCCTACGAACCCGTCTGGGCCATCGGCACCGGCAAGACCGCCAGTTCCGCCCAGGCCCAGGAAGTTCACGCTTTCATCCGCCGGGTTCTCGTGCAGATGCACGGTGAATCGGTTGCCCGCCGCGTCCGCATCCAGTACGGCGGCTCGGTCAAGGCCTCGAACGCCCGGGAAATCCTCAGCCAACCGGACGTCGACGGCGCGCTCGTCGGCGGTGCTTCGCTGGAAGCCAAGGGATTCGTCGACCTCATCCGCAACTCGATCTGATCCGATCCAGCGGTTCGTTTTTCAAACCACCCGGGCCTGCGGGCCCTGAAGATTTCAATCCATGCAACTCGCCATCAATCTGCTCACGCTCGTGCTCGTGGTGCTGGCCCTCTTCCTGGGCCTGCTAATCCTCCT
>JBIKWS010000641.1:0-3161 GCA_044356195.1 Cyanophyceae cyanobacterium | reverse complement strand
CGAGGTCCAGCTCCAGTTCGGTGGCTCCGGCACCCTTCTCAACAACCTCAAGGTCGCCCAACGCGGGGATCTCTTCGTCGCGGCCGACAGCAGCTTCGTCGCCATCGGCCGCTCCAACCGCCTCCTCGCCGAAGTCCTCCCCCTCGCCCGACAATCGCCCGTCCTGATCGTTCCGAAGGCCAATCCAAAATCGATCGCCACCATCGACGACCTCCTCAAGCCCGAGGTCCGCGTCGCCATCGCCAATCCGGACGCCACCGCCGTCGGCACGCTCACCCGGTCCGCCCTCACACGCTCCGGTCACTGGGATCGCCTCGCCCGCAGTGCCACCGTCTTCAAGCCCACCGTCACCGACGTCGCCAACGATGTGAAACTCGGCAGCGTCGACGTCGGCATCGTGTGGGATGCCACCGTCGGCCAATACCCCGAACTCGCCGCCGTCTCCGTCGCCGAGTTCAACGGGGCCTCCTCCGACGTTTCGATCTGCGTGCTCAACGCCTGCGGGCAGCCCGCCCAGGCCCTGCACTTCGCCCGCTACCTCGCCGCTCGCGACCGCGGCCTGCCGACCTTCGCCAAGCAAGGCTTCAAGGTCGTCGACGGCGACACCTGGCATCCCCACCCGGAAGTCCTCCTCTACAGCGGGGCCGTCAACCGGACCGCTGTTGAACCAACGCTTCAGGCCTTCGAAAAGCGTGAGGGTGTCCAGATCACCCGCGTCTACAACGGCTGCGGCATCCTCACCGCCCAGATCCGCGCCGGACAGAAACCGGACGCCTACTTCGCCTGTGACACATCCTTCATGGAGACCGTCACCAACGATTTCCTGGCGTCGGTCGATATCGCCCAGACGGCCATGGTCCTCCTCACCCAGAAGGGCAATCCGCGCGGCATCACCCAACTGTCGGATCTCGCACGACCCGGCCTCCGCGTCGGACTCGCCCACGAACAACAGAGCGCCCTTGGAGCCCTGACCGCACGCCTCCTCAAACGTGTCGACCTCTACGAAAAGGTCACTCCCAACGTCTCCGTCCAGGCACCCACCGGCGATCTGTTGCTGAACCAACTCCGCGCCGGTGGCCTCGACGTCGCCCTCGTCTACGCCGCCAACGCGAGCCAGGTCCGCGACCACCTCGACGTCATCGAACTCCGCGAACCCGGAGCCCTCGCCGTCCAACCCTTCGCCGTCGGCAACCGATCCAACCACGCCCACCTGATGGAACGGTTGCTCCTCGCCATCCAGTCGGCCGAATCCCGGCAACACTTCGAACAATCGGGCTTCAAGTGGCGTGGACCTTCCATCCTGCCATGACCCAGCCACCTCCGCCCACCGCCCACCGCCCGGGCTCCGACCGTCCCTTCTACCTGGCGTTGGGAATCCTCAGCGGCACATACGTCCTCCTGCTCCTCGCCACCCTGGGTGCCGATGCTTTCTACACCTCGCCCGGCCACCTCTGGCGCGCCCTTCAGAGCCCCGAGATCCGGTACGCCATCCGGCTCAGCCTCCTGACCTGCACGCTCAGCACGCTCCTGTCCCTCTGGGTCGCGGTCCCCATCGGGTACCTGATGACCCACCTCCAATTCCGGGGAAAGGCCCTGCTCGACGCCCTCCTCGACGTCCCCATCGTCCTGCCGCCGCTCGTCATCGGCATCAGCCTGCTCATCCTCTTCCAGGCCCCGCCCCTTCGCGCCCTCGAACGCGTCTTCCCCATCACCTACGCCGTGCCGAGCATCGTGCTGGCCCAGTTCATGGTCGCCTGCGCCTTCGCCGTCCGCACCATGCGCGTCACCTTCGAACAGCTTTCTCCCCGGCCCGAGCAGGTCGCCCTCACCCTCGGCTGCAATCGCAGCGAAGCCTTCTGGCGCGTCGTCCTGCCCTCCGCCAAACGCGGCATCCTCACCGCCGCCACCCTCGCCTGGGCCCGCGCGCTCGGCGAATTCGGTCCCATCCTCGTCTTCTCCGGTGCCACCCGCATGAAGACCGAAGTCCTCCCCACCACCGTTTTCCTCGAACTCAGCGTCGGCAACCTCGAAGCCGCTGTCGCCGTTTCCCTCCTCATGGTCGCCGCCGCCGTTGCCGTCCTCCTCCTCATCCGTTCCCAGGGAATCACGCCGTCCACCCAACGCTCCCTCTGAAGCCGTGATCGAAATCGAAAACATCACCCTTCAGGTCGGCACCTTCCGCCTCACGGACGTCTCCTGCCGCATCCCCCGCGGCAGCCACACCGCCCTCATGGGCCGGACCGGTGCCGGAAAGACCACGATCCTCGAAGCCGTCTGCGGCCTCCGCACCGTCCAGTCCGGCCGCATCCGCATCAACGGTCGCGACGTCACCCAGGAACCCCCGGGAGCCCGCGGCGTCGGTTTCGTCCCTCAGGACGGAGCCCTCTTCGGCCATCTCACCGTCCGTCAACACCTCGGCTTCGCCCTCGACGTCCGCCGTTGGCCCGCGCCACGCATCGCGGAACGCGTCGACGAACTCGCTTCCTGGCTCCGGCTCACCCACCTCCTCGACCGCCTTCCCCTCGGCCTCTCCGGCGGTGAAGCCCAGCGCGTCGCCCTCGGCCGCGCCCTGTCCTTCCATCCCCAGGTCCTCTGCCTCGACGAACCCCTCTCCGCCCTCGACGACGACACCCGCGCCGACATCTGCGATGTCCTCGCCGACATCCGCCAGCGCACCGGGGTCACCCTCCTCCACATCACCCACAACCGTCGCGAGGCCGCCCGCCTCGCCGACAACGTCCTCCAGTTGCGCGATGGCCGCATCGAATCCACCCCCGTTCCCGAGGCCTGAATCCCTCCTCCCGGAACTGACGCCCGAGGAACGCGCCACCTACGAGTGGCAACTCCCCATCTCGGGCATCGGCGAACTCGGCCAACGCCGCCTCAAGGACGCTTCCGTCCTCATCTCGCGCGTCGGCGGACTGGGCGGTGTCGTCGCCTTCGAACTCGCCGCCGCCGGCATCGGACGCCTCATCCTCGCCCACGGCGGCAACCTCCGCCCCAGCGACCTCAACCGGCAGTTGCTGATGACCCACGACCACCTCGGGCAACCGCGGATCGAAAGCGCCGTCCGCCGCCTGAAGGCCCTCAACCCACGCCTCGAGATCATCGCCGAACCCGCCAACATCTCCGAGGACAACGCCGCCCGCCTCGTCGCCCAG
>JBIKWS010000639.1:0-3166 GCA_044356195.1 Cyanophyceae cyanobacterium | reverse complement strand
CCTCATGATGGGCGGCATCAGCGGCACCACCTTCTGGACCACAAGCGTGGGATTGCTGGCCACGTTCGCCTGTTCCAGCGCCATCGGTCTCTGGGCCTCGGCACGTTCCGACTCCGCCCCGGCGGCCTACTCCCTCGCGCTGCTCCTGCTGCTGGCCTTCTGCGCCCTGCCTCCCTTTCTCGGCTGGATAATGCAGGAATCCGCGCTATTTCCGCCCGACTTCGTGCTTCATGTCGAATTGCTCAGCCCCATCGGAAGCCTCGCGTACGGATGGATGGCAGACTCGGTGGCCACCACCGGAAGGAACCGCGCCCTATTCTCGACCGTGGTCTCGCTGACCCTGGCCACGCTGCTCACGCTTCTCGCCGCCCGGCAACTCCAACGCAACGGTCGCAAGGACCGCCCCGCCGAACCCAGGACGCAGCCAGGGGCCATGACAGGGGCCGCCCGGCCCCGGGCGAACAAGCCGCCGGCCGGAAATGTCCTGACCAACCCCTTCGCCCGCCAATACGCGCAACGCATTTCCCGCACCCGTGCGCTCGAATGGATCCAAACCCTGGGCCTGATCGCCTTCGCCGGATTCCAATTGGCGGCGTTCACCCTGCCCGACCGCACGGCCATTCCGATGTTCATCACCGCGATGCTCGTGGCGTATGGCCTCCACGTCGTCTTCAAGATCCGCACTGCCCTCGCCGCGGGCGCACCCTGGTTTGAGGAAATCCAGCAGGGCGGTCTCGAACTCCTGCTCAGCACTCCCCTGAACCTCTACTCCCTGCGCGAAGGCCACGGGCAAGCCGTCCGGAACCATGTCTCGCGGCACCGATGGATCCTGACCGCCGTCAATCTCGTCCTTTGCCTCAACCTCTTCGACCAGAACCTCGACATCAATAACGCCACCATCCGAACCATATTTCTCTCCCTTTTCCTCGGAGGGATCCTTTCGCTGTGGGTGGACCTTCCCACCCTGATCCACGGAGCCTTCCTGCATTCGTTGCGCCAACGGAAGCTCGGATCCGTCCTGACCCGGACGCTCCTCCCTGTGATCCTCCCACCGTGGTGCAGCGCGCTGGCGCTGTTCATCTGCGGGTCCAATGGCATCAACGATGGCGAGATGTCGGTCCTGTTCGTGACCTTCACTCTCGTCCAACTCGTGGTCGCATTTGGTGCTGCCACCAAGGCCAGCCTGACCCTGAAGCGGGACCTCCGCACCCTCGCCACCCAACGCATCGAATCCGCGCCCACCTCAAGATGAAACGGGAACTGAACAAACCGTCATCCCCATCCGACCCACCCTTGCCATGAACATCTTCTATCTCTTCGGCGGCCTGCTCCTGCTGATCTGCTTCGCCGGTGTCCTCGGCAGCGTCGGAGTCCTCCTGTTCGGCTGCCTGAAGAAGAAAGGCACCACTCCAGTGGTTTCAACCAGAGAGCTGCCAATGCGGTTGCCGCTTTCGAGTCAACCACCATGACATGGCATCCAAGAACAGGCCTCGTTCAGTACGTCTGGAAGGCAGTCGATTGAGGCTTCAGAAAAGACCTCAAGACTTCGCAAGATTCCGCACGGCCGTCATGCAGGCCGTGCAATGACCGGGACGTCAGCCTCCGGACGAGATCTGCGCAATCCAGAGGCGGTCGCCGTCGGCCAACGAACGCGTCGGGAACTCCGAGGGTGCGACCGCCTCGCCGTTGTGCTCGACCACGACCGAGCGCGGCGGCAGCCCGCACTTCACCAGGAACGCCTCAAGGCTGCACGGCAGCTCGGCCTCCATCGATTCCCCGTTCGCAAACACCCGGCTCATTTCCCGCAACGTCGCCGCCTTCGCCGTGTCGCTCAAGCCCGGAGGCAAAGGTGCTTCAGCGCAACGCGGCCCGCATTTCTTCCAGCATCGTCGGGACGCGCACGTACGGATCCTCCGGCATCTCGTACTCCAGCACGAACCATCCCTGGTAGCCCGCATCCCGCAGCATCTTCACGACCCGCAGCAAGTCCGTCGGCACCGACTGGCGGGATCCCCGCGGGCGCATCAGTCCCTTGTACTGGACGTTCACCGCGTACGGCGCGCAACGGGCGAGGTCCGCGTACGGGTCGGTCGTGTTGAAATTTCCGATGTCGAGGTTGATGCCTACCCATGGGCTCCGGACGGTCCGCACAATCTCGAGGAGATCGTCCGCTTCGGCCACGATGCCGCCATGGTTTTCGACCCCGAGGAAGATGCCGTGACGACCAGCGAGGTCGCCCATTTCTTCCAGGGCCTCGATTGTCCGGCGCTTGGCGTCGGCCTTGGGCGAACCCTTGGCTTCACCCGCGAACACCCGGATGTGGGGCGCGCCGATCACCGCAGCGCGGGCGATCCACGTCCGCGTCAGCTCGAGTTCCTTCTCCCGATCCGCACCCGGCGGCAGCGTGAAGGTGTTGCCGATCGCGGTTCCGCTGACGCTGACCCCGCGCAAGAAGGCGTGCCGCTGAACCTGCCGCAGGTAGGCATCCGTCGCGGGATCCTCGAAGTAGTAGCTGGTCAACTCCGCCCCGTCGCATCCGTGCTCCGCGCAGTAATCGAGGAAACGGAACATGTCCATCTTCGCCGGTGCCCCATCCTTCCCCTTCACGAACTGGTCGCGGAACGAATAGGCGGCGAGCGACAGACGCAGCCGAGGCGGCCCTTTCCGCGCGAACGGTTCAACACACAGTCCGGTCATCGGCACGACCGCAACCGAGCCCAGAAAGGCGCGCCGTGAAAACTTGCGGGGAATCATCGCCACCGACCCTACCCAGCCCGTTTCCGGAGTCGATCCCGGATCCGATGACGACGCCGCTGGCAGATCGGGATCGAACCAAATCCTCCCCGTCGCTTTCGATCCCGATGCCGGAGGAATGCCCTCACGCCGGACGCGCGGGGGAGGCCAACCCCAATCCGAATCCTCACTGGCGCACGGCCTCGATCAGGTAGAACCGGGGCAAGTCCGTCACGGCATCATCCGTGAACTTTCCAAGGTTGCCTTCCGGCGTGATCTGCTGGATCTCCGTCCATGACGGCGAATCAACGGCATCCTTGCGGAGCACCCGGTACCGGGCTCCGGGAACCGCCGTCCATTGGATCGAAGGAACCAGTCGAACCTGGACCGCGAATCCGCTGAGCGGATCCAACGGGTTGGACTGGTTGGCGAA
>JBIKWS010000637.1:0-3177 GCA_044356195.1 Cyanophyceae cyanobacterium | reverse complement strand
GTCGTGGCCGAGCGCAAAGGCCTCGTGGAAATCCTGGGCCACGGGACCCATGTGACGGGTGGCAGTCTGCGTCTTGTATTGCCATTCCGTGATGGACAGTCGGGTGACCTTGTCCAGCACCTCGCGGACATTGACCGGCCTGAACCCCTCCTTGGCATTGCGATCGCTGGTGAGGTTGATGGCCGTGGTGGTGATCTCGCCGGTCACCTGCAGGTTCTGGTTGGTGCTGCCGCCGCCGACGATCACGGGTCCGGAACCGGCGAAGGGATTGAGATACAATGCTTCCCCGGACTGCGATTGGACGTGCAGGCGGCCGTAAGAGGTCACATAGCGGTCGCCCCAGAGGAAAATGTTGCCAGACACTTCCAGGCTGTCCCAAACCCCAAGTGTCTTGCCTCCCGGCATTTCCAGCGTGACGGCGTCGGGATTCACCTTGCCGTTCAAGGTACCGGGGATCACCTGCAATCCGATGTTGCCGTTCGACACCTCCACCCTTCCACCGGAACTGGTGGAACCAACGACGAACACCTGCTTGCCAGCAGAGTAATAGAGTGTGTTGTCCGGGCCGCCGTAGAGGATCCGGGCGTTGTAGTCGACGCTGGCTACGGACGAGAAGTCGATGTAGGGCGTGCTGTCCACGGCGCGCAGTTCCAGGCCCTTGGTGCTCGAGACCCCGTTCACGTCCAACTCGGCCTGCGGGTTCGCGGTGCCGACGCCCAACCTTCCGGTGGCGACGATTTGATTGCCGCTGAAGGTGTTCCCCCCGTTGCGCAGGGCGACGTTGGCCGACAACCGCGCATCCGGGACAGTCCCGGACGTCAGGTTGGAGGCGGTGAGCGACGTCAGGCCGCTGCCGTTGACTCCCCTCAGGACCGCAGATGGCAAGGTTCCTGCCACTCCGGCCGCGTTCGCACTGTTGGCGAATCCCGCGAAGATGGCATTCGGCGTGGCCGTGATGGGCTGGCGAGGGGCAAGCTCCGTGAAGGCTCCGGCGCTCGACCCGGGACGGACCCCGATCTGCAACCAACGCGGAGACCCGTTGAACGCGGCTGACCCGAAATCCAGGGTGACCGTGAACAACCCGTTCGAGATCCCCAGCGCATTGAATCGATTGATGTCGCCCACCCGGATCCCGCCGATGGCGGCATCAAAGAGCGCGAACGAAAAGTCGTTGGTCCCGTTGGTCGGCACTCCGGCGGTGTCCAACCGGCCCTGATAAACAAAGGCCGTGCTCTGGGCGTGGGCGTGGACGAAGCCCGCGGCGACGATCGCTGCGAGGCAAGGAAGGTTCTTCAGGTTCATGGTTTCGATGCTTTCGGTTTGCGGCCACAGGAGGGCTTCGGCCGTTCCTTACGAAATCCCGCGAAAATTGTTCCCGACTTTCGGAACTCATTTACCCAACCGTAGGGATGCACGCCCAAAAAGGCGTCCGGGTCGGGAGCATCTTGTCACTGCCCCCGCATGCAACGGGGTGGCGACGTCCTCGTCGCCGTTCCAAAGCCATTCCCAAAGGCGATGAGGACATCGCCGCCCCGAATCCTTTACAAAAGGAGGCAGTTTCAAGATGCGCCCCTCCGGGTCCCAACCTGAATCCGCTGTTTGGCTTACGCCGGGCAACGTGGTAGTTTCCGGAGCTGTCGAGGATGTCCGGAACGTCGCCAACGCCTAAATCACCGGGTCAGGGAGAGTTTCCCGCGACCCGATGGTCCCTCGTGCTCCAGACCCAGCGCGGCACCGAACCGCAAGCGGCGCGGGCTTTGGATGAATTGTGCCGCCAGTATTGGTTCCCGCTCTATGCCTACCTCCGCCGCGACGGCCACTCCCCGCATGATGCCGAGGATCTGACCCAGGCCTTCTTCCAGCACCTGCTCACCACCGAAACGCTCAAGTCCGCGCAGCGCGAACGTGGGCGGCTGCGGTCCTTCCTGATCGGAGCCCTCCGGCGCTACCTCGTGGACCATGCCAGGCACCACGGCGCCCATAAGCGCGGCGGCCAGGCAAAGATCATCCCCATCGATTGTCCCGAATCGGAGGACATTCATCCCAAAGAGTCGGAATGGCTCATGGAACGGGATGATCCGGCGACGACCTTTGACCGTGCCTGGGCCCGCGACCTGATCCATCGCGTCACCCGGTCCGTGCGCGGGTCGTACGAAATGGCGGGACGCATCCAGGTCTTCGAGCTTCTACAGGAACACCTGGCTTGGAATGCGCGTGGCTTGTCTTACCGCAATGCGGCCGTGGCCCTGAACGTCAGCGAGGCAACCGTGAGGGTTCAGGTGTTCCGGATGCGCCAACTCTTCCGGGAACGCCTGGAGGCGGAGGTCGCCCAGACCGTATCTTCCCCGGAAGAAGTGACCGAGGAACTGGACGGCCTCATGGCCGTGCTGGCCCGTTGAGTTCGCTGTTCCAGGGGCAGGATCGCGGCTGGGGTACCCGTCATTGAACCCGGGGAAGCCTGGGGGCGGGGGACCGTTCGGCGGGTTCGGCGAAATACCACTGCGCCAGTCGGCTGTAGGCGTTGGTGGCCGTGTCTGCCCGGAACCTTTCCCGCAACGCCAGGCGCTCGCCAAACGGCACCTCCTGCACCTGCGCGTGGAACGCGCGCCCTTCGCTCGTCAGCTCGACGCGGATCCCGGCCACCGCCTCCGCAAGGGTCGCAAGCCAGCCCGGAATCGGATCGCTGGCTGTCGGACCGAGATCCAATAGGTCCGTGCGGTCGCCTGCCCGAATCAGCAACCGCTGTCCATCGGGCATGAATCCCAGGACCCGGGAGGGCAAGTCCGGGGGGGCGGACTCCGGCAGTGGACAGGGCAGTGGTCCGACAAGTCGTTCGCCGGTGGCCGCATCCCACACCGTCAGGGTTCGATCCAGCGCCGTGGTGGCGATCCGGAGTCCATCGGGGCTCCAGCAGCCTGAAAACCCCTGATACCGGTGCACCATCGGCTCGGTGAGCGGCTTTCCGCTGCCCGCATCCCACACCCGTGCGGTATTGTCGGCGGAAACCGTCAGGATTCGCCGGCCATCCGGGCTGAAGCGAACCGTCGCAAGGGTGTTGGGATGCCGAAGCACCACGGACTCGGGCAACGGCATCCCAGCCGCCATGTCCCAGAAGCGCGCCTCTCGCTCCTCCGCGACGATCCAACGTCCGTCCAACGATCGATCCAGGTCCCGGCA
>JBIKWS010000636.1:0-3189 GCA_044356195.1 Cyanophyceae cyanobacterium | reverse complement strand
CCACCAGCGCCTCGATCCGTTCGCCATCCGCACGGGCCGACAACGGTTGCCTCAGCCGCCACCGTGTACCTTCCCGAACGGCTTCGAACGCCGTCCGACCGCGGCTCGCGAGCGTCACCCGGTCGTAACCGCGGAGTTCCATGCCGAGCAGGGCGCGGTCCCGCCACTCGCTGGGATGCGCGGGCAACCCTTCGAGTACCCCCAAGTCCGCCGTATACACCCCCTCCGAACCCACGCGCTGGAAGTAGAAATGCGTCCGCAACGGTGTCAGTCCACCGATCCGGAAGATCGCCGGCCCCTCGCCTGTTCCCAGCTCCAGCGTGGCCATCGGCGGCTCCAGACCGAACGCCTTCAGCGCTTCCGGTTGTGCCGCGACCTGCGCCGCCGTGATGAACGTCGCCGGCACCATCCGACCCAACTGTTCCACCAAACGATCCACGCTCACGGCCTGCGCCGGATACTCCACCGGCATCGTCATCCGCCATGTCCGGTTCGTCCGCTCCACCCGCATCACCGAATTCGAACGGATCAATTCCACCGACGTCACCCGCATCGGGTCCACCGGCTCGAACTTCCCCACTCCTGCACCGCCGCGCACCGTGACGCCCGTCTTCGGACTCAATAGGAAGACGTACACCGCCAGGCCGGCGGCAATCACGAACAGGATCCAGTTGGAACGGGTGTTCATCCGGGTTTCAGTTCCTCCGCCGCATCCAGACCACGAACCCAACAAGCAACACGCTCCCGGGCAGCACGCCCAGCAGCGTCCACCGGATCGTCCCATGCTGTGCCGGCGTCAGATACAACCGGTATTCACGCACCGGCTTCGGCCCGATCGCCAGCATCTGGGTCCGGTCCAGCAACCACGCGAGGGTCAGTTCCGCAAAATCCACGTTGCCCGGAACGTGCGTCAACGCGTCGTTCCCGAACATCAGGTGATCTCCGACCACCACGAGGCGCGCCGTCCCATTGCCCGCCGCCACCCCGGTCACGCCACCCCGCTCCGCCGCCGCCGCCATCGGCACCGTGCCGCGCAGGTCAACCCCTGGCAGGAACGCCACCGTGCCGTTCCGCAGGTCCGACCGCGTCATTCCACCCGGCCCCGTGGCCACCAGCGGCGTCGCCTTCGGGGCATCCGCCGGACGCTGGTCCATGGGCAGCGTCCCGACCACCAACGGCTGATAGAAGAAGACCCGCGACTCGTTCCGGATCATCGGCAGGGTGATCGGATGCGATCCGAGGTTGGTCGTGTACACCGTGAAGCCGCCGCTCGTCTGGTTGGTATCCGCCGCGTACGCCGAGGCCGCCTTGATGCCCCATTCGAACATCAGCGGCTCCAACCGCAGTTGCAGCGTGGGCAGCGACGAGTTCAACGCCAGCAACACACGCCCACCCCCGTCCAGATAGCGCCGGATCCGTTCCACCTCCTGCGGCAGGAATTCCTGCGCCGGCCCGGGAATCACCAGCAACTGGCAATCCGCCGGCACATCGTTCGTGCCATCCAGCCGGATGTCCGAAACCGTCGCCGACTTCGCCCGCAGCAATTGCGCAAACCGGTAATAACCCGCGAGCCCCTGTTCGGACGTCATCCGCACCTCGTCATGGCCCGTCACGAAATAGGCATGAGGCCGGTTCGTGGTCGCCAGTTCCGCCAGCGCCGAGGTGAACATCAACTCCCCCTTGAACGCCGTCCGACGGATCTCCTTCTGCCGGCCTTGCATCATCGCGTTGACGTTCGCGTCATACGTGGACAATTCGGATTCCGCCACCCGGACGATCTGCCCCCCCGAGTCAAACACCACGAGGTTGGCGTCCTCCAACCCCAGCTTGTACGTCGTCCGTACCTGGATCGCCGTCACCGGCTCGGCATCCGAATCCACATACCGTGTGTGGATGCGAGGTTGCACTTCCGAGTACTCCCGCAGCAATCCGTCGATGTGCCCGAAAAGGTCGGAATCACGCGGAAACAGCACCGTCACCTTGACGTCGTTGGTCAGGCTTTCCAGCACCTGCTTCGTCAACGGCGACAACTGGAACCGTCCCGTCGCCGAGAAATCCTTCCGCCAGCGCAGCCGCGTTGCCGCGAGGTGGTTCACCAATCCGAAGATCACCACCGCCGACACCACGCCCACCAGCACCGAGAGGGCGATGCGGTAGCGTCGCGAAGGAACAAAGCTGGGGGGATTCTGGTCCATGGCACTCATTTCCACCGCCGGCTCTGCACGATCCGATGTGTCAGGAACAGGAATAGCCCGGTCACCGTCACGTAGTACACCACGTAACGTCCCACGAGCATCCCGCGCGCGAAATCCTCCATGTGCCGCGTCATCGACATGTGCTCCAGCGCCGGCACCGCCCACGCCGGCAGCATCCCCGAAGCCTCCGGACGGTACCCCAGCATCCACAGCCCGATCCCAAACAGGAAGGCCACCATGGCCGCGATGATCTCCGAACGCGTCAACGCCGACGCAAAGCATCCCACCGCCATGAACAACCCGCCCACCAGCGCAATCCCGAGGAAGGTCACCGCCACGATCACCGGCTCAAACAACGCCGCCTCGCCCGTGATCTGCCGCAACGAAAACAAGACCCCAATGAACGGGACCCACGTCAGCAGGAAGAACACCAGCGCTCCAGCGAACTTCGCCAGCACCACCTGCCAGTCGCCCACCGGCGTCGTCATCAAGGCCTCATACGTCCCCGTCGCCTTCTCCGCCGCGTACGTCCGCATCGTGATCACCGGCGACGTCAACAACACCACCAGCCAGAAGTATGTGGTCTGGTAGAACAGCTCCGTCACCGGCGCATCGTACGGCATCTGCCGGATCCGCTCGATCAGGTCCACCAACCCAAAGCCCGTGAGCAAAAGCACCGCCGCAATCACCACGTAACCCGTCAGTGAATTGAAGTGCCCGCCCAGTTCCCGACGCACCAGCGCAAAGAAAACGCTCATGTCAGTCTTCCCTCACCTTTCCGCGCGTCAGGTGGATGAAGATGTCCTCCAGCGACTGCCGGCTCCGGGTCAGTTCCCGCAACGGCCACCCGTTGTCCCGTACCTCCGCAGACACCAATGGCCTCAGGTCCACCCCACCCCTCGGCACCAGGGACACCCGACGCCAGTTCCCGTCCAATGGCTGCACCCCCACGTGCTCCACTTCCGGCAGGTCCCGGAATGCTTCCAGCAACGCC
>JBIKWS010000635.1:0-3199 GCA_044356195.1 Cyanophyceae cyanobacterium | reverse complement strand
ACGGCTGACGCCGTGGGCTACCGTCTTTCGGCCCTCCGGGCCTGGGGCAACGGCCGGATGATTCGCGGCGTGGGACACGTCGCTGGACCTCCCCTCCGAGCCTGGGGCGGACGGACACGAGGTGCGGAGCACCGCGCTCAGTTCGCCTCGACCGTAACCAGCGAGGTGTCGCCCGGGGCGATCTCGTCGACGCGGACCCGGCGACGATGGTCGCCACTGACGAGTTCGGTTTCCTGCCCGGGAGCCTTGTTCAGCAGGGCCTGCCCGAGCGGCGTGAGATAGCTGAGGATGTTGCGATCCGGATCTCCATCCCAGGCACCGAAGAGCTGCACGAACTCCTGCTTGTTGGATTCGAGATCGGTGAAGGCCACGCGGGTTCCGGGAACCACGACGTCGGTGCGGGGATTGGCGAAATCGGTGCCGCGGGCGCGGGCGAGCTGGAGTTCGAGATCGTGCTTCCGGCGATGCAGGACCTTCTGCATTTCCTTCGCGGCCTTGAACTCGTGGTTCTCGCGGAGGTCGCCGTAGCTCTTGGCAATGGCGATGTCCTTCACGTTGGCGGGAATCGCCTTGTTCACGAGCTCGTCGTACTCGGCCTTGCGGCGCTGCAGGCTCGACCAGCTCACGAGGAAGGTCTTGTCGTCCTTGCCGGAGTCCCCGGTGATCATGGACTGGATCTGCGGATAGACCTTCACGATGCGGCCCAACAGCGAGCGCTTGTCCATGTCGTCGAATGCCGGCGACAGCTGCAACGAACGCACCAGGTCCTTGATGATCTCCACGTCCGCCGACTCGATGAGTTCGGGGAGGAGCTGCATGTCCTCCAGGACGAAGTCGTGCAGGCGGTTCGTCTTCTTCTCGTTGAAGGCGTCCCGCTCCATCGCCGTGATCATGGCGCGGAAAACTTCGGGTCCAAGGATGTCGGCGAAGACATCGTCGCGTTCCTTGCCGAGCCAGAGGAGCAATTCGCTGGAAGCAGCGTGCTGGCTGACGAGGCGGGCGAGCGTGTCCTTCAGGAGCTGGGTCCGGCCCTCGATCATCAACAGCCGGGCGCATTCTCCCGCGAGCTTGGCGGACACCCGGTTGAAGATCAGCACGAGCATCGCGCCCCAGTCGGGGACGACTTCCTTGAAGGCTTCGAGGGCCCGGCGGTGCTTCACCGCGGGAAGTTCCTCGAAGAAGGCCACCAGCTTCTCCAGCAGGCGCTCAATCGGGGTTTCCTGGCTCAGGGGACCGAAGATGTCGCGGGCGGAAACCTGCACTTCCGGCGGCGTGATGTTACCCGCGGCGCGCAGGTCATCCCGCATGAAGATGCCTTCCAGGGTGAGCGAGGGCATCGTCTGGATATGCGTCGAAATGTCCGCGCCCAGCAGGTGGACCGCTTCGGAAATGACATCGTGGCCACGGATGTCGTCGACGCTCTTCAGGATCTCGGCCGAGACCGCGATCTTGTTCTTCAGGCCCTTCGCCGTGCGGATCTCGATGGTGAGACGATCGCCCAGCGCGATTTCCTGTTCCTGATAGAGGATGGGGTCCGTCTTCTTCAGGGGTACGGTGAAATGGCCGTCCCGCTTCATCTCCGAACGGGCGACTTCCCACCATTTCTTCCAGTCGGACGTCACCACGTCTGCCAGTACCACCTGCACCTGATCCACCGTGGCGCGGCCGTTCATGGAACGGAGGACGAGCTTCACGACATCGAGGTGATGCAGGGCGGCTTCCCGCTTCAGGCCGTCCAGGTCCATGTGCTTTCGGACGAGGATGTGGTCCCGGGTGATGGCCTTGAGGGACTCAGCGGCGAAGACCAGGTCCATGGTGTGGCCGGCCTTGGTCGCGAAATCGATGTTCAGGCGGCCAAGCGCGCCATCCAGGGCCGTGATCCGGCCAAATCCCCAGCTCTTGTGCTGGCAGAACCCCGCTTGTGCGAGGGCAAGAAGCGGCTCGACGTGCTTGGTCTGGATCTTCCCGCTGGCAACCAACTTATCGAGTTCTTCTTTCATCTTCGTGCGCTCCGCTATCAACCGACGACCTGCCCAGACGAATTAATTACGTGCCCGAACCCTTCCGGGCGGGAACTGCGGGCTGGCCGATTGTCGATTCGTCGACAGTATGGGCGCGTGGCCGATGCCAGACCAAGACAAATTGCCTTCCGCGCCCTCGGGCGGGCAGGCGCTCCGGGAGATTTCGTGGAGCACCGTATGGAGTCCGATCCCGGATTCCTCTCACTCACCCCAGCCGACCGACGGCTGGCTCAGGAGCTTGTTTACGGAGTGATGCGGCAGCGCGCCACGCTCGATTGGATCATTTCCCGTCGGACGGAAGGACGCCCGCAGAAGCCCGCGTTGCTCGATATCCTGAGGTTGGGGCTCTACCAATTGTTCTATCTGGACCGCATTCCGGCCCATGCCGCCGTCCATGAAACGGTCGAACTCGCCCGTGAATCCGGATTCCCGCAGCAGGCGGGGTTCGTCAACGCCGTCCTGCGCGGGTGTGACCGCGACCGGGTCCAGCTCCGTACGGACCTTTCGAAGCTGGCCATCGTGGATCCTGCCACGGCGTGGTCCCACCCCAAGTGGCTCGTGGACCGCTGGCGCGGCCAGTTCGGGAAACCTGGCCTGCTGAAGCTTCTGGAGTGGGACAATTCCCCACCCCCGACCTTCGTCCGGGTCAATCGGCTCAAGACCACCCCGGAGGCCCTCAACGAGCGTTGGAAGGCCGAGGGCGTCGTCGCCCTGCCCATCGACCACGACTGGATCCCGGCGGGCACGGCGTATCATCTGGTGTCACACCCACCGCTCGCGACGCTCGGGTCGTTCGTCGATGGCGGATTCTACGTGCAGGATCCCAGCACCCATCTGGCCATCCAGGCGCTGGATCCCCAACCGGGCGAGTCGATCCTCGATTTCTGCGCCGCACCCGGCGGGAAATGCAGCCATATCGCCGACCGCATGGGCAACAACGGCCGGGTCGTGGCGCACGACAACAGTTCCTCCCGCCTGCGCCTGGTGACCGAGAACTGCACACGCCTTGGCGTCACCTGCGTCACTCCGGTCAGTCCGCCGGCCATTCCCGGGGAAGCGGGCGCGTTTGACCGCGTGCTGCTCGACGCGCCGTGCTCGAACACCGGTGTGCTCCGCCGGCGACTGGAACTGCGTTGGCGGATCCAGGCGGAGGAAATCACCCGGCTCGCAGAAACCCA
>JBIKWS010000634.1:0-3201 GCA_044356195.1 Cyanophyceae cyanobacterium | reverse complement strand
GCTCGCGTCCCCGAGCGGTGGGCTGCGCATGGAGTCCACGCCCACCGGGATCAGATAGATGTAAGGCGTGGCGGAAAGCCCGTCCGCACTGAGGAAGGTGACCGAAGGCGGAGTGACGGATGTCCCACCCGCCGCGCCCACGGCCCCGGTGTTGGCCACCGGGTTGTCCATGCCCTGGTAGTTCTCCAGCGCCACCCCGGCCGCGAAGAGCTTGGTGGCAAAGGAGGACAGGCTGTAGCCGTGGTCGCCCGCGGCGGTCGGCAACCCGAACAGGTTGCGGCCAGGCTCGATCGTCGTGCTGAAGGTCAGCACCAGTCCCGGCACCGGCAGCCCGCCGCCCGGATCGATCTGCTGGCAATAGCGCTTCACGTCGCCGTCCTCCAGCAGGTTGGCCCGGCGCGCACTCTGGAGCACGTCCTGCCACCGGGCGTCGCCGTCGGCCCCAGGCAGGATGCGCAACTGCTCCGTACGCAACGACACGGTCGTGCCGTAGGCGTCCGGGTTGTTGAATCCGAGGCGTCCACGGAGCACATCCCAGTCCGCCTTCATCTCGGCCATGGCGCTGGACAGGCCGGGATCGCCGGTGTTGCTGCCCGCGTATTGCGGTTCCCCATTCTTCACCACGCCCAGGGCCCGGGAGCTGATGATGCGGTTGACGAACGCCTTGCCGTCAGCACTGCCCAGCAGGCCGGTTTCGTAGTCGTAGGCGTTGGCGGCCATGTAGGCGTAGCGCGAAGCCAGGTCGAAGAGCGACTTGTAGCGCTCCAGCTTCTCGTTGCGGAAGATGCGGAAAGCCGCATCGCGGGTGCGATAGCCCTGCACCACGGCTGCCGCCCGCTGCCGGGCCACCAGACGTTCGGCCTGGATCCGCTCCCCGGCGGCCACGTCAGCCCGGACCCGGTCATAGGCATCCTGCAGCCGGCGTGTATCCTCATTGATCCCGATGAAGGCGGCCTGCACCTGTTTTACCCCAAGGCCGATGTCATAGACCATCTCCTGGAGCTTGGCCTGATTTTCCAAATCGAAGTTGGAGAGGTCAAAGTTCTGGATGGCCGCTTCATATTCGTTGATGGCGACCATGGCAGCCGCGTTGACTCCAAACTGGATCCCTCGGACAACCCCAACCGTTGAAGCCTGACTCAACTTGATCACCCCGCGGATGACCGACATGTAGTCGCCGCCGATCGCCAAGCCCGCGATCAGAACCCTGGGAATCGACTCCCCCAAGGTTTCCGCTCCGCCGTTGATGGTGTTTTCGATGCCATCCGCGGCCAGATTGGACAGTTCAAGGAAGCGTTGCGCATCCGCGATCTTGGCTGCGTTGTCCTGAATGCCCGTGAAGTTGATCCTCAACGCCGTCTGCCTCGCGACCTCCGCCTCGAACAGTTGGATCTTCTTGTTCAGGTCTTCCTTGTCGCTCACCGCCACTGCGGCATAGGCGTTGAAGAGGTGGTTGTAGGCCGCGATGACCTCCGAGATATCCTGCTGCAGGCGGCCGGGTGACTTGCGCTTGCCCTTGAAGTTGGCCGGCTTGTCCAGGAACCCGTGCGGACCCCAGTTCACGCTGATGTAGTGGACTCCTTCGAGGTAGCCCGGATTGTCATCCCCGTTGGGCAACAGATTTGGCACCACCCAATTGGTGGTTCCCAGCTCATACGGCCATTTGTCCGTGGTCTGAATGTCGATCTTGAACGCCGCGTCGCGGACGGCCCCGTTGGCGTCCCAGATTTCGTTGGCCGCATGGCCCAGGCTGTCCACCGTCACCATTCGTCCGTTCACGGCTACCTCGTCCTCGGAGACGGCCGGTCCGTTGATGAATTCCGGATTGTCGACATAGCGGTAGTTGAGCAGGTCGGGGCCGTCATAGTCCGGATTTGGGTAGGCCTTGCCCGGGCCCATGTCATCGGGATACGGCGTGCCATAGATCTCGATGAGGGCGCTGCTGAATGCCAGTTCCTGGCGCTCGACCTCAACCTGGAAGGCTTCGAGTGAATCCTGCTCGGAGCGCATCAACTGGGTCACACCCTTCGCGTCGTCAAAGGAGGCAACGGCGTTGTTGAGGGCGACCTTCGCCCGGTCATAGATCTGCTCGAAGTGGCCCTTGGCATTGGCCCCGACGACGAGGTTCGGATCGATGTCAAAGGACAGGCTGCCCTCCGACAGGCCCAGCGGAGTGAGGGCGCCCTCGGCACTGTCGAGCGCGGACTGCAGACCGGCGATCTGCACCGCCAGTTCCCTCAGTTCCGCCACGGTGGTGCGGTCGATCTTCTGGATCCCCTCATGGCTGGGGTCCGGATCCTGGTAGGGCAGGAGGGCATTGCCCACGACCCAGTTCAGGAAAGTTCCCTGCTGGACGCGGGAGGCCCATTGGTCGCTGCCCCATTCGCGCACCACCGAATTCGTCACCACGCCGGAGAGCACCGTCCGCTTGGAGGTGCGGGTCGGGGAAAACTGGTCCCAGTGGAATCGGTTGCCGGCCTGATAGTCCCGGCGCCACGTGAGGTCAAAGACCTGCCGCCCGGTGCGCGCCAGCGCGGCCGAGGCCGCGGCAAACTTGCGTTCATCCAGGTAATCCACCGACACGGCCTTGCCGAGGACGGTGACCGCCTCGATGCGGGGCACCCAGTCGAAGCTGTTGTTGAGCAGCAGCGAATAGTAACCCTTCACCGCGGTCAGGTAATGCCCGTAAGCATCCCCATGACCCTGCGGAAAGAGCTTCGCCGCATCGCTCGCATCGACCTTCCCGTCCGTATTCTGGTCGAGGATGTTGTAGTTGAGCGAGTAGATGACCTCGCCCGAGTCGATACCGCGGGTATAGTTCCACACCAGCCGGTTGTAGACGGGGGCGGTCTCCACCCCGGGGGCCAGGGTGTCGTCCCGGCCCCGCAGCAGGGCGAGTTCCTCTTCCAGTAGCGTAGGCAGCTGACCCTTGAAGGAGAAGAGGGACGTCGCGATGTCGCCGTAGGTCTTGTCCTTGGTGCCGATGCCGATGGTTGGATTGGCGGCGTCGGCATAGGCCTCGTTGCCCACCAGCAGGTAAAGGTCGTTCAGGTATCCCGCGGCCAGCAGCAGCGCGTCATTGGCCGGACCGTAATTGATTCCCGCGTCAATGCTCAGCCCGCGACCCCGGTTCAGCACCGTCTCATAGATTTCAATGAGCCCGTAGTTGTTGATGCTCGCCAGATTGAGTGCGATGTCCCC
>JBIKWS010000633.1:0-3207 GCA_044356195.1 Cyanophyceae cyanobacterium | reverse complement strand
GTCCTCTGTGCCCTGAAAGGGCACACGAAACAGGGTGCGTGTGGTCACCGTTCGCCCCGTTGGGGCGAGGTTTCATGGGGTGGTTTTATGCGTTTCAGCAAAAACCATCTTGCCAACCCCCCGGTCCACCCGGTTCCATCTGCGCCTCTGCAGTGGCTGGGTAGCTCAGTTGGTAGAGCATGCGACTGAAAATCGCAGTGTCGCCGGTTCGATTCCGGCCCCAGCCACCACTTCTTCCGTTTCTCCTCTTCGTTTCCCTCACCCGCGATGGCGCGGGCTTTGCCTTCCGCCCCTGCCGCTTCCCCAGAGCCGACAGCCTGCCAGTTGGCGCGCGTCCTGCACGGGAGCGCCACAATACGATCTTCGGAGTTTGATTGGATGGAAGCAAATGAACCTTTTTAAGTTACTTTTCGACAGATCATTAGTTTAGTTTTTGGATCTTCGGAGAGATATTCGGATCCGAACCAGATCCATGGACGTCTATCGCCATCCCCGCTCGATGGAACCCCTGATGCCAGGGGCTCGGGGCCGTGCCTTGGCAGAGCTCACCTGCCAGATCCTGTCGGCATGCGGAGGGCTCGCCGCACAGGTCCATTCGCCGGTCGTTCTTCAGGCCATCGCCGCCATCGTGCGGGAGATGAATTGCTATTATTCGAACCTGATCGAAGGCCACAGGACGCTGCCTCGGGATATCGAAAGGGCCATGAGGCAGGACTTCTCCCACGACACGATCCAGCGCCAGAATCAGCACCTCGGGCTCGCCCACATCCAGGTCGAGGAACTGCTCTCCAAACGCGGCCCGGAGGAACACCCCGACATCTACTCGCAGGAATTCATCCGTTCGGTCCACCGGGAATTCTACACCCGATTGCCCGACAGCATGCACTGGGCCCACACTGCCGGTGGCAAGGCCTACCGTATCGAACCCGGCCAGCTTCGCGACTACATGGTCGTCGTCGGTCAGCACACCCCCCCTGATTCCGCGGCACTCCCGGAATTCCTGCACCGATTCCAGGAGTTCTACGGCAACCCGGAGATTGTCGAAACCCAGCGTCTCATCGCCATTGCGGCAGCCCATCACCGACTGGCTTGGATCCACCCGTTCGGCGACGGCAACGGACGCGTCATACGGCTCCATTCTCAAGCCCTGCTCCTTCGCCACGGGATCGCGGGTCACAGCCTCTGGACGTTATCACGCGGCCTTGCCCGGCAACGGCAACGCTATTTCGCGCTTCTCGCGGCCGCCGACCTTGGACGCCGCAATGATCTCGATGGACGCGGCAACCTGTCCGATGCCGCCCTTGGCGAATTCTGCGTCTTCTTCCTGGAGACGATGTTGGACCAGGTCCGGTTCATGAGCGGATTGCTCGAACTCCCCACACTGCGGGCCCGCATCGAACGGCACTTCCAGTTTCAGGACCTGCATCTGCGGCGCTATCGCGAGGAGCTCATGAAAACCACCCGGGTCCTGGTGGATGAAGGCGAGATTGTCCGAACCCGCGTGCAGGAAATCACCGGAAAGGGGCCCACCGTCACCGCAGAGATCATCAAGCTCGGTCTCGCCGAAGGCTATTTCACGACCCCGAGCCCCAAGGGGCCACTCCGCGTGGCATTCCCTCCCGGCATCCGCGAGTCGTGCTTCCCGAATTTGTACCTCGAATCGACGCCCGAGAACTCCCTGATCTAGAGCGCGTGGGTGACGCCAGAGGCGTTGCAGAAGGGGACTGGGAACTCTTCAATCTTGAAACCCAGCCGCCCCCTTCACGGCTGCGGCGTGTAGCGGAGGTACGGCTTCACCGTGCGCGCTCCCTTCGGGAACAACGCCGGAATGTCCGCGTCCTTCACCGCCAACGTCACGATGCAATCCTGCCCGACCTGCCAGTCCGCCGGGGTCGCCACCTTGTGCTTCGCACTCAGCTGCAACGAGTCGATCACGCGCAGGATCTCCGCGAAGTTCCGGCCGCACGACATCGGATAGGTCAGGGTCAACTTGACCTTCTTGTCCGGCCCGATGACGAACACCGACCGCACCGTCGCCTTGTCGTCCACGTTCGGATGGATCATGTCATACAACGCCGCGATCTTGCGGTCCGGGTCGGCGATGATCGGGAAATTCATCGTCGTGCACTGGGTCTCGTTGATGTCGGACACCCAGCCGTGATGCGACGCGATCGGGTCCACCGAGATCGCCGCACACTTCACACCGCGCTTGTCGAACTCGGGCTTCAACTTCGACGCCGCGCCCAGCTCCGTCGTGCACACCGGCGTGTAATCCGCAGGATGCGAGAACAGCACGCCCCACCCGCCTCCGAGCCATTCGTGGAAGTGGATGGTTCCTTCGGTCGTGTCAGCCGTGAAATCAGGAGCAAGGTCGCCAAGGCGCAGGGACATGGTGTGAACGGTATTACGGATTGATTCAGATCTCAGCCCCGGCCAACGCGGACACGCGTCCGTACGGACGGAGCTGGAATGCGCATGACTTTCCGGAGACCCAAGCCGGCTGGCAATCCCGGAACTGGGGCCCCCACTACTTCCCCTTCTCCAGCCACGCCTTCAACTCCGCCACCTCCTCCGGCTTCAAGCGTCGGTTCGGAGGCATGTAGCCGAAGTCCACCAGCACGCGGATCGAGTGCGAATGGGTCCGGTGCAGCGGCGCGCGATCTCCTTCCGCCGAATGGCAGCGCGAACAGAACTTCATGGCCATCGGCTCCCCGTACTCGTCGGCAGGATCCTCCTTCGGAAAATGCATCCGCGACCGTGGCTGCTCCGCGATGTGCTGGTTGATCGCCGCCGCCAGGCCGGCATCGAGGATCAGGTCCTCCCGCGCCGGGTGGATCGCCAGCGGACCCGAGGCATGGCACTTGTAGCAGCTCTTCGCTTCCAGCTTCGGCCCCGACTTCTTCACCTCCGCGAAGTAGTCCACCGCCGGCGTCACGCTCACGTCCTGCACGATCGAAAAGTACGACCACCCCTTGTCCGTCGAGGTCTTCTGCACGAGCAGGTAGACCCGCGCCACGTCATTCGAGAACGCCGCGATGTGGTTCAGCATCGGCTGCCGGATCACGTCCTCCTGCGTGCTGACCAATCCCACGTCCGAAACCGGCACCGCCTCCCCCCGCTCGAACCGCTCCCGCACGTCGAGCATGTACGCCTTCACCTCGGCTTCCGTCAGCCCATTCGCCCCCGGCCTTGGATGGCGGGTCAGTG
>JBIKWS010000632.1:0-3212 GCA_044356195.1 Cyanophyceae cyanobacterium | reverse complement strand
CACGGCCACGGGCCGGATCCGATCGGCACTCGGCAGCGGCGGAAGGCGAGTGGCCACGCTGAGCTTGCGGAACGCGGGCGTGGTGGAAGGTGTGGACGGTCACGGACTGGCTTTCGTGGGCACCTATATCTCCGAGGGCGGCAGGGTCGGTGCCGAAGTCCAGTTCGTTGGGTCCACGTTGGACCTCACAGACGCACCGGCGACGGGGTCGGTGTTCACGCTGATCGGCGATGTCTCGCGATTGCTCTCCGATATTCCCGCGGGTACGGCGGTGCGGGTCATCGCAGGTCAGGGCGCGGGCCACGGGACATTGGAGCTGCCGACGGACTTCTCGAACTTCGGCGAGATGGAATTCACCACGGCTGGCGGGGGATGGACGGTGCGTGTGGCCCAACCGGGCCTTGGGCGTCTGCGCAACGAGGTCGGAGGACGGCTTCGGATCACGCAGGGAGCTGGTGGTCGCCGGATCTTCGCAGGAGCGGTGGAAAATTTCGGGTCCATGGAGATCCTGAACCCGGTCGAATGGGATCTGGGATTCCGGAACGCCGCAGGCGCCATCGCCCAGGTGGGAACACACCCGCAGACCATCGGAGGCGGATCGCTGTTCGCGAACGCGGGAACGTTGGTGGCTACGAACGGACCCGGTGATGTGCGGATCGTGGGTCGGTTTGCACAGGAACCGACGGGTACGATGCGGACGATGCTCTTCACCGGCGGCCCCGGGGTTGTGGTGGCGGATCAGGTCGCGGCGTTGGGCGGACACTTCGAGTTGGGGTTGGCGGACGGTGCGACGCTTCCGGGCGAGAACGGCACCTTGACGATGGTGCGGGCCGGAACGCGGCTGGGAACCTTCGCGAGCTTGGGATTGCCGGCGTTGCCGGCGGGTTTCGCGTGGAATCCCGAGTACGGAGCCTCGGACCTTGTCCTCAAGGTCGTGGCCCGTGATGTGGCGCTCCTGCCTCCGGCGATCACGCGTCCACCGATGCAGCAGATCCTCCTGCTGGGTGCGGTGGCGCGGTTGGACGTGCAGGCCACGGGCTCTGAGCCGTTGACCTATCAGTGGTACTACAACGGCCGGCTCCAGACCGGGCAGACGGGACCGGTCCTGGATCTCGGCACCGCTGACTCCGGAGACGAAGGTTCGTACCTCGTGGAAGTGTCGAATGCTGCGGGCCGGATCATTTCGGATGTCGTGTATGTCCGCATTGCGGAAGGGCAGGTGCCCCTCGCGAGTGCTTCCCGCACCAACCTTCCGAGCATTGGTGGCGATGGCGTCCGGATCGAGGTGTTCAACGGCATCGGCGGTGGACCGGCTCCGCAGAATGCCAACCTTCAAGGATTGGCGGCGAACGCGCAGTTGATCTCGCCGGTCATCGATTTCCCGAGGCCCGGGGCATCCATCGGCGTGGGGCAGAACTTTGAGACCTTCTTCGCCAACACGGTGGTGCCCCCCGACAGCGTGCGCGCGCTCGCCGCCAGCAACTTCATCCTCCGGCATACCTTCTTCCTCCGCGCGGGTCCCGAACAGGATCTCAACCCCGCAACGCCGGCGATCGAGATGCGCCTGGGCGTGGGTTCGGACGACGGCTTCCTGCTGGAGATTGGCGGCGTGACGCTGGGATCGATCGGTGACCGAGGCTTCTCGGTGAGCTGGATGGATGTCGTGTTCGAGGGGCCGGGGCTTTATCCGGTGAACCTGTTGTTCGCGGCGAACAGCGTGGGCTTCTCGGGCCTGGAATGGCTGCGCGAACGGCGAGATGGCCTGGTGGAAGTGGTGCCGCAGGGGGAATTGTACACGTCCCCCAATCTGGGCGATCGCCAGATCACCTTCGAGGAACTCACTCCGGGGACGGTTGTCTCGAACCAGTTCAGGAATCTCGGCGTGGTCTTCACCACCACGGCGGGCATCCGCGTGACGCAGGATCGTCCGACCCGCTTCGTGCCGGTCTCGGCGAGTTCAGTGCTGGGTGATCCCACTGAATCCGGTGCAGCCGCTGGCGTGGTGGAATTGCGGTTCGTGGTGCCGGGGACGGATGCCGGTGCCGTGACGGATTTCGTGAGTCTCTATGTGATCGATGCCGAGGCCGAAGGGGCCATCGTCGAAGCCCTCGACGCGGACGGCATCGTGCTGGAATCGCGGGAACTCCGGGGCGGCGGCGGAGCGCAGGAACGTGTCGTGTTCTCGCGTGCGGGGATTTCCCGTGTCCGGGCAAGCCTGGGTCGGAATGCGGATACGGCCGCCATCGACCAGATCCAGTTCACGCTCCCGGTCGAATTCAACCGGGCACCGGTGATTACCGATCCCGTGGCGGTGGCGGTCAATGAAGGCAGCCCGGTGGACGTGGTCGTGCTGGCGCGCGATCCGGACCTTGGGCAGTCGGTCACCTTTGCGCTGGTGCCTCCGGTGCCCCGCGGCGCAGCGATCCATCCGACCACCGGTCGGTTCACGTGGACGCCGTTCGAAGCCGACGGCCCCGGCGTGTTCGACCTGCGGATTCGGGCAACCGACAGCGGCCTGAACCCGCTGGCGGACGAAGCCGTGCTGCGGGTCGATGTCCGCGAAGTGAACCAGGTGCCCACACTGCTGAGCCGTTCGGACCGCTTCGTTGAAGCCGGGCGAACCTACTCGGAAGCGCTGGTGGCGGCGGATCCGGATGTGCCGGTGCAGACGTTGCGGTTCGTGCTCGTGAACGGACCCGCCGGGGCCACGCTGAGCGAATCGGGTCTGTTCACGTGGGCCGTGCCGCCGACGTTGGCGGGGGCCGTTCCGGTGACTGTGAGGGTGGAGGACGGCGCGGGTGGTTCGGACGAAGCGACGTTCCAACTGCGACTGCCGACGCCTCTGGCGAACCTGCTGCTGACCCAGTTGGACGCGCCGGCAACCGCCGACACGGGCGCACCGTTCCTGGTCAGCGTGCGGGAAGCCAACCTCGGAACCCTGCCCGCGACCGGTTCGTGGCGGATGCGGGTCTGGCTCTCCGGGGACGCATTGCTCGATGGCGGCGACACGCTGCTGGGTGAGTATCCGTTCAATGGCGAGATGCTGCCGACGCAGTTCATCGGTCGCACCCTGCAGTTCCGTGCGCCGGGCGCGGCGGGTGAGTATTACGTGATCGCCGAGGCGGACGTGGAGAACGCGATCGTCGAGGGCTCCGAGACGGACAACCGTCGGGTGTCGCGACCCATCGCGGTGACGTCGGCCTACCAGGCGG
>JBIKWS010000629.1:0-3219 GCA_044356195.1 Cyanophyceae cyanobacterium | reverse complement strand
CGGGGTTGTTTTCCTTTTCCGCGATAACCCGGGGTGCGCTTCGCGACCCCGGGCTATCCGCTCGAATCCCTCCGGGATAGATGGAACAAGCCGAAGGGCCTTCATCGAAATCGATCCCGCCCCGAATCCATCCCTGTCGCGACGGGTGCGCATCACCCGTTGTTCCTTCGAGGCTTGGCGGCTTTGCGGCATCACCTGCCCCGCCCTCCGACAAAAGGAACAACGGGGAAAAGTCGCCAAGCCGCGAAGCCGCAAAGAAGCCTTCTGTGATCTGGAAACTTCCTCTCCAACCTCAGCCTCCTGACGTCGTCTGCTACGATCTGGGATCTGGCAACTCGCATCTCCCCTCTGCAGGCCGCGTGCCCCCACGCGGCGCTCCGGCGCGGAGGACACGGAGGGAAAATCCGTGACCATTCTCAAACGGCTCGACGCGCGCCTCCACCTCCAGCACGGGATATCGGATCGTGCTGAGGGCATGGCTGCGATAGCTCTGGGCGAACAACTCCGTCTCCACCATCCCGGTATAATCCGCGAGGGTCATGAACTTCATCGGTTCGCCCGTGACCTGATGATGGGTCCGTTGTTCGACCACCAATCCACACGTCACGATGGTCTCCCCGGCGTGCCCGGCCAACCGTTCCACCGGGCAATAGGTTTCCCACGCGATGTCATCGTAAAGATCGAGCGGATGCCCGCTCACGGCGAAGCCGAGCAACTCGGTTTCCCACTGCAAGCGCTGGCGTCGTCCGGGCTCCTCCAGCGGCACCGACGGCAACGCCTCCAGTCCCGCCGGGGGCAGGAGCCATCCCTGGTTGGGATCCTTGGTGGAGCCATACGTGGTGCACAGGTGCTGGGCCTGCCAGAACTGGCGCGTGCGGGTTTCGCCGAACACATCGAAGGCCCCGACACGGATCATCGCCTCGAACTCTTCGCGGGAAGGCGCCACCCGATGGTAGAAGTCCACCTGCGAACGGAACCGGCCCTCCTGGCGGGCCTTCAGAATCTGGAGGCAGGTCCGTTCCGTGAGCCCCTTCACGCGCGTCAGCGGAACGCGAATGAAGGAGCCCTCGGGTTCGAACATCGGTCCCGGAGCGTTCACCGTGGGTGGCCGGAGCCGGATGCCCAGACGATGGCATTCCAGGACATAGACCAGCGGATCATAGAACCCCTTCCCGTTGGACAGCACGGCGGCCATGAACTCCACCGGGAAGTACTGCTTCAACCACGCCGACTGATACGCCTCCACGCCATAGGCCGTGCTGTGGGCCTTGCAGAAGGCGTACCCGGCGAAACCCGTGACCAGGTCCCAGACCTCCTCGATCTTCGCCATCGCATGGCCCCGTCGGGTGGCCGAGGCCACGAACTCGCCGTGGATCTCGAGGAGCACGTCCTGCTTCTGCTTGTTCAACGCCCGACGCAGCACATCCGCACGCCCGGGAGACAACCCCGCGAACGCCTCGCAGATCTGCAGGATGTGCTCCTCGTACACCACCAGCCCGAACGTGGTCCGAAGACACGCGGCCAGCGACGGATCCGGATACGTCACCGGCTCCAGGCCCTGATAGCGGCGCGTGAAGGCCATCTTCTTCCCCTCGTTCGCCGCCCCCGGCCGGATCACGCTGACGATCGCCACCAGGCCGTCGATGTCCTTCACCGCGCTCATCCGGCACAGGCTCGTCATCGCCGGGCTCTCGATATGATGCACGGCCCGCGCCTGACCCGACGCGATCATCGACCACACCTTCGGGTCGACCCACGGTTCCGGGGTCGTGGGATCTCCCTGCATCAACGCGCCGGTGGTGGCGTCCCGGGCCACGCAGCGATCGAGATCCAGGGCGATCCCGCGCGCCTGAAGCCAGTGCGTGACATCGCGCATGGCCGCCAGTCCGCCCTGGGCCAGGATGTCCATCTTCACCAACCCGACCGCCTCGACGGCGTCCATGTCGAGGTGGGTCGTGGGATAACCCTTGGCGGCGATGAACGTGGGCGTGAGTTCGAGCATGGGCTGGCGCGAGAGCACCACGCCGCACGGGTGCATCTTGGGATAGCGCGGCATGCCATCGAGGAAGACCGCGGTTTCCAACGCCGTGCGGTAGGGTTCCTCCTCCACCGGGAGATCGCGCGCCTCCAGGTTGCCCTGAAGACGTTCCGTCAGGCTGCGGGTGTCCACCGTGTCCGGGGCCGTCGGATCCCGGAAGCTCCACGGAAAACGTTCGGTGAACCGCCGCACCTCGCGTTCCGCCACGCCAAGGACCTTGGCCACCTCGGCGAACGCACTCCGCATCTGGAACGTGGAGAAGCCGCCCACGACCGCACAATGTCCCGTGCCGTACTTCGCGAAGATCAGTTCCACCACCGTGTCCTTGGCGTCGTGCGGGAAATCGAGATCGATGTCCGGCAGCTTGTTCAGCGACATGCGTTCCCGGTTGAGGAACCGACGGAAGTACAGGTCGAATCGGATCGGGCAGACATCGCTGATCCCCAGGCAATAGCAGACCAGGCTGTCCGCCGCGCTGCCGCGCGTGATCCATGAGATCCCGCGCCGACGGCACTCCTGCAGGATGTCCCACGTGATCAGAAAATAGTCCTCGTACCCCACCTCCCCGATGATCCCGAGTTCCTCGTCCACCTGGGCCTCGTGCCGCCGGAACCGTTCCCCATAGCGCCGGCGCAATCCCTCGCCCACCAACCGCCGCAGGAACTCCCGCGACGTGGAGCCGTCCGGCGCGGCGAACACCGGGAACTGCGGTTTCCCGAACGGCATTTCAAACCGGCACCGCTGGGCGATCTCGCGTCCGTGCTCCAGCCATTCCGGCGTTCCCGCGCACCCCACCTGCATCTCGGCCGGCGTCCGGAAATGCAACCGTCCGCCCATGCGCTTCTCCGGATGCGGTTCCCGCAGCAACGTCAGGGTCCGGATGCTTTGCAGGATGTCGAACTTCTGCCGTTCCGCCGGCGTGCCGTGATGCACCGCCGGGGCTGCCACCGCAGGAATCTTCCCGGCCGCAGGACGGCCCGTCACCAACCGGTAGAACCGTCCCGGAAACAGGTCCGCCAACGAAACATCATCGCTCACCGCCACCAACCCGTCCGTCAACCCCGCCAACATTTCCCGCCGCAGCACGGCCCGCTGCTGGTTCGCCACCGACTCCCCTTCCCCGCGCGCGGCGGTGCGGTCGGCCTGACGCGACAGGATCCGGCACAGGTGATGGTAGCCCC
>JBIKWS010000630.1:0-3219 GCA_044356195.1 Cyanophyceae cyanobacterium | reverse complement strand
CGCCGTTCCAAAGCTTCTTTCCAATGGCGATGAGGACATGGCCACCCCGTTCCATGGGGCGGGATGGTTCCACGGGGGGCTTGGCGGGCGGGGTGTGTGGTGTCAGGTTCGCGGCCATCGATCATGAAAAACGGGCTTCTGAAGTGGATGACGGTGGGCGTGGCGGCGTGGACGGCGGTGCCGTGTGCGTGGTCCCAGGGGACGTTCATCTTCACGAACAGCAATCGTTCCCGGACGGTTCCGTTCACGGGGTGCGACGGGAAACCGATCGCTGGCGCGGGCTATCTGGTCGAGGTGCTGGTTCGGAATCCAAAGACGGGTGAACTGGATCCCGGGCTTGAAGTCCTGCAAGGCGACGCCACCTGGAAGCGTGTGATCCCAGTACCCATGCTGGAAGGTGCGACGGCCGGATTGTTTGCGGGCGGAACTGTGCGGGTTCCCACGGTGGCGCCGGGCCAGGAGGCCCAATTGACCATCCGGGTGTGGCAGGTGGCGTCGGGAGCAGACTTCGCGTCGGCGAAGGTTCGTGGTGAGACCAACATCACGGTCAAGCTGGGTGGCATCGGGAATCCACCCTCGTTCCCAAGCCGGTTGACCGGTTTGAAGGGATTGAAGGTCTGCGAGACCAAGTGACGATTGTGTCGGGCCTTTGAACAAACGCAGCCCCGCGGGGCTCCGAAGATCTCCATGGAGCCGAACCACTGCCGTCCCGGACTTTTGTCCCTTCTGCGCTGCCTCCTTGGGGTGCTGGGATGGGTGGTGAGTACGTCGGCCGCGTCGCCCGTAGTGATCTCCGAGTTCATGGCAGACAACTCGCGGACGCTTCAGGACGAGTCGGGGCAGACTCCGGATTGGATCGAACTGCTGAACACCAGCGCGGCCCCGGTGGAGTTGGGGGGCTACAGCCTTTCGGACAACCCAAACAAGCCCCGCAAGTGGGTGCTGCCAGCCGCCACGCTGAGACCTGGGGAACGCCGTGTGATCTTTGCCTCGGGTCGGGAGGCACGCGATCCCGCGAAGCCTTGGCACGCGCCCTTCAAGCTTTCGGGCGAAGGGGGCTTCCTCGCGTTGTTCCAGCCGGATGGTTCGCTGGCGACGTCGTTCGGTGACTCGTACCCGCCGCAGGTTTCCGACGTCTCCTTCGGCTTCGCGCACGGGGGGACGGGAACGCCGTGGTATCTTCCGAAGCCGACCCCGGGGAAGGAGAACCTGCCGGCGGGAACCTCGCCGGGACCCATTCCGCGTGGCGCAACCAACCGCGTGGCGACCTCGACCAACCTCGCTTCGCCGTTGCCTGTATTCGTGCGCGTGGAGGCGAATGGTTCCCCGGTGAAACAGGTCACGCTCCGGCATCGCACGATGTTTGCCGCGGAGGCTTCCGTGGTGTTGAACGACGCGGGTCGTGATGGCGATGAACGTGCGGGTGATGGCCTCTGGAGCGGGTTGATTCCTGTTTCGCAGGCGAAGCCGGGAACCATGGTCCGCTGGCGTTTTGAGGCGATGGATGATTCCGGGGCCACCAGTCGGTGGCCGATCGTCGCGAGCGAACGGGAGGGTGAGAAGTACCTTGGGACGGTCCTCGGCGCAGACGGCGTCCGCAGCGCGCTGCCGGTCTTCCACCTGTTCATCCGTCCATCGGATATCGACGCTGCGGACGCCGACCAGGGCGCACGTGCGGCGTGCTTTCTGGATGGGGAATTCTACGACAACATCGCGATCAAGGTGCGCGGCAACACCACGGCAGGGTTTCCAAAGAAGTCACATCGGCTGGAGTTTCCGGCGGCCCATCCGCTCCGGCATCCCTCGGGGGGCGGCCGGATCCGCAATACATCCCTGATGGCCGAGTGGGGGGACCCGAGTTACCTGCGTCAGCACCTGTCCTTCTGGTTGATGGCCCGGGCGGGTGTGCCCGCACCGTTCCATGAACCGGTCCGGGTGCAGTTGAATGGGGAGTTCTACCAACTGGCGATGCATTCGCAGGTGCTGGGTGAGGAGTTGCTGGAGCGGACGGGACTCGATCCCGACGGCGCGTTGTACAAGGCGGTCGGCACCGTGACGCCGGAGCTCATGAGCACGGGTGGATTCGAAAAGAAGACCCGGAAGCAGGAAGACGAGCGGGACTATATCGAGTTCACCCAGGCGCTGGTGCGGCGGCGGGGCGGGGACACGCGGTCGCGTGAGGTGTTCGACCGGTGCGACCTTCCCGGGGTGATCAATTACCTGGCGGTGGCGCGGTTGACGCAGGAGGACGACGACATCTGGGCCAACCTCTCGCTGTATCGCGACTCGGAAGGTTCGGGACGGTGGCGTCCCGTGGCCTTCGACATGAACGTGTCGTGGGGTTTGAGTTTTGGGGTGGGTGGCGTGGTGGCGGACCAGGACGGCCTGCGCAGCCATCCGTTCTGGGGAGCGTCGGGCATCGGCAGCAACCAGGGGCACAACGAGCTTTATGATGCCATCATCCGCACACCCGTGACGCGCGAGATGTTGGTCCGGCGCATGCGGACCCTGATGGATCGGGATTGGCAGTCCCCCGGGACGCCCCGTTCGGAGCGGGTGCTGGAGCGTCACATCGATGAGTTGCGCGCGCGGATGGCGCCCGAAGCAGCCCTCGACCGGAAGCTGTGGGGCGAATCCTGGAATGCCTCGCGCTCCGAAGGTCCGGAGCGGGCGCTGGAGTTCGGCATCCGCGATCTCGAACGACGTTTCATTGAGCCGCGTCGGGTTCATTTCTACGTCACCCATTGCGCGACGAACGCTGCAAGGAAGGTCGGGGTGGGCACGGGGTTGAGCGCGGGCATTCCGGACGCGCAACCCGCGGGATGTGTTGTCCAGATTGTCGCGATCGGGTTGGGAACGAAGCGGAACCAGGATTGGATCCGGCTGACGAATACGCATCCGTTCGCCGTGGACGTCTCCGGATGGAAGTTGGCGGGGGATGTGAAGTTTACATTGCCGGCCGGCATGGTGATCCCGGCCTTGGGGCAGGCCATCGTGGCGTCCGATGCTCGCGGGTTCATGGAGCGGACGGAGAGTCCGAGACCCGGGGAGCAGTGGTTGGTTGTGGGCGGGTTCAAGGGAAGCCTGGCCAAGGCGAACACGGTGGAGGTGTTGGATGACCGGGACCGGATCGTGCATCGGTGGAAGAATCCGGGGCGGTAGCTGTCGACGTGAGGAGGCAGATGGGGGTGGGCTGGAGAGTGGGGGGCTTTGCCACAG
>JBIKWS010000631.1:0-3219 GCA_044356195.1 Cyanophyceae cyanobacterium | reverse complement strand
CATCCAGTTGAATGCCAAAGAAGGCCTTGCGCAGAGACGCGGAGACGCAGAGGGAGCGGGCCTTTCAATCATCGTTTTCGAGTCACCCAACGGTGATCCCGTTCACGGTTGCCCAAACTTCAGATTTCCTGTCGCTCTCCGCGTCTCTCGCCTCTGCGCGAGTCATTTTCCGCCGTCCAACGGCATGGTCATGCCTGAGTAGCGTGAGGGAGAGTGCAGTCAGAGAAGCCGGTTGAGTTGGCTGGGCGACATGGATTCGAACCATGACTAAGGGCTCCAAAGACCCCTGTGCTACCTTTACACCATCGCCCAAGCGCGCCGGGGAAGGTATGCCTGAGCGCATTGGGGGCAATCCCAAAGTTCAGTTTTCGCGATTTGTGGGCGCATCCTGACACTGCCCCCGCAGCAACGGGGTGGCGACGTCCTCGTCGCCGTTCCAAAGCCATTCCCAAGGCGATGAGGACATCGCCGCCCCGAATCCTTTCCAAAACGGGGTAGCGCAAGATGCGCCCGCCAGTTGTGTCTTCAGTCGGCGACCGCTTCCGCGAGAAGGGTGTGCCAGTCCTCGAAGACCCGATGCATTCCAAAACGTTCGCGGACGGTGCGACTGCCCGCCGCGGTCCAACGGGCCGAGACCTCCGGATCCGAAAACAGGCGGGTGAGGGTACGCGCGTAACCGGCCACGTCGCCGGCAGGGACCAACGCCCCGTCGACGTCGTCGGTGATGATCTCGGGGACGCCGCCGGCGCGGGCACCGAGCACGGGGACACTGACCGCCATGGCCTCGATGAGGACCCGGCCGAACGGTTCGGGCTTGGTGGACGCGTGGATGAGGGCGTCGAGGGAGGAGATGGTGGAGACGATGTTGGGTTGGAAGGGAACGAAATGGACGCGGTCGGCGAGACCGTGGAGGCGGACGAAATCACGGAGGTGTGCCTCGAAGGGGGCGTCCTCGTTGAAGGCGCCGCCGATGATGGCGAAGTGGCCGGGGCGTCCCTGCTGGGCCCATTGCTGGGCAATGCGGAGGAAGATGTCCTGTCCCTTCCACGGCGTGAGGCGTCCCACGATGCCGACCAAGGGAACGCCTTCCGCGACCTTGAGGAAGGCGCGAAGGGGGCGTTTTGAATCGCGTTGATAACGGTCGAGCGGAATTCCGTTGTGCACGGTCCGTACGGCGGATGCGGGGACGCCTTCCTTCAGCAGGGCGGCTCGGCCGAACTCCGAGACGGCCGCCAGGTGGGGTTGGAGGCGGCGCGCTCGGGAGACGAAGGCCCGGCGGACGGGCCAGCCGAAGAAGTCCGAGGAAAGGATGTCGTTGACCCACCAGGCCGAAGGGATGGAGAGGGCGAGGGCTGCCGCGCCCGCGGCGAAGTGGTCCTTGTTGGTGCAGGAGAGGAGGACGTCGGGACGGAGATCCGTGGCGAGGACCTTGAGGCGGTTGGTGGCGCGGTTGAGCTCCTGCCAGGCACGGATCTTGGCCATCGGACTGAATCGCCGGCCCACCACGCGGAGCTCGTTCAGGGCCGGGGCAAAGGCATGATCGCGTTGGGGCCACCCCAGCGGGTCGATCGCCCGGGCGAGCGGACTGTCCGGAGCACAGGCGACGGTGACGTCCCAGTGTTCGCGGACGCCAGGGTGGGCGAGCAGTTCGAGGATGTTGACCTCCGCGCCCCCAAGGACCTTGGAGACGTGATCGACGAGGAGGACACGGATGCGGCGGGCATCGGACACGAGGGAAAGAATGGGGTGAAGTGGGGGTGCGGGTCGAGAATCGTCGGGAAAATGGCTTGTGCCCGGACGGGATGTGGGCGAAGGAGGCGGTGGGTTTTGTTCTTTTCGATTTATCCCTGCCCGGTGCGTGCATCGGGGCAATGTCCTTCGACCTTGTCAAAAGCTACGGGAACGTAAGCGCCGGCATATTCAACGTCATGCCTTCACTGGAAGGCGGCGAAGCCACGCGGTTCCCACCTAGTTCCTCAGGTAGAAGGGACTGCTCTTCACGGCCATGGTGGGGATTTCTTTCTTTCACCGGAGCGGTGTTTGCCGCTCCGATGACGGGCGTCATGTCGCAGCCCGATTTCTTTGGAACCCCGCCCCCGGCAGAAGGCCGCGGCGCGGAACCGGGCGTTCCGGGAACCGGCGAACCCGCACCCACACGGGCGGCACCCTTGGCGGCCCGGATGCGGCCGCGGACACTCGAAGAGTACGCCGGCCAGAGCCACATTCTTGGCCCGGGCCAATTGTTGCGCCGGGCGTTGGAGGCGGATCGGATCCAGTCATTGATCCTGTTTGGTCCACCGGGCACGGGAAAGACGTCGCTGGCGCAACTGATCGCACTTCGCACACGGGTGAAGTTCGAGCGGTTGAACGGGGTGGAAGCCACTGTGGCGGATCTCCGACGGGTGTTGCAGGGGGCCGGGCATCGATTGCAGAACACGGGTCATCCCACGCTGCTGTTCATCGACGAGATCCATCGATTCAACCGGGCGCAGCAGGATGTCCTCCTGCCGGACGTGGAAAGTGGGGTGGTGCGGTTGATCGGGGCTACGACGCACAACCCCTTCTTCTTCGTCAATTCACCCTTGGTGTCCCGTTCGCAGGTCTTTGAGTTGCGGCCCCTGTCGGAGCCCGACCTGATGGCCATGATGCGGCGGGCGCTGGCCGATGTGGAACGGGGGTTGGGCCACATGCCGTTGGAGGTCGCCGAGGAGGCGCTGGCGCATCTGGCGCGGGTGGCCGATGGCGACGGGCGGAAGGCGTTGAACTCGCTGGAGATTGCCGCGCTCACGACCGATCCCGACGTGGACGGGCGGATCCGCATCGACCTGGCCGTGGCGGAGCAATGCATCCAGAAGAAGGCGGTGGTGTACGACGGGGATGGCGACGCGCACTACGACACGGCAAGTGCCTTCATCAAGTCGATGCGCGGGAGCGATCCGGATGCGGCGCTGTACTGGTTGGCCAAGATGATCCATGCGGGGGAAGATCCCCGGTTCATCACGCGCCGGTTGCTGGTCCATGCGGCGGAGGACGTGGGGTTGGCGGATCCGATGGCGTTGGTGTTGGCCGAGGCGGCGCATCGGGCGGCGGAGGGCATTGGATGGCCGGAGGCCCGGATCCCGATTGCGGAGGCGACGATCTACATCGCGACGGCGAACAAGAGCAATTCCGTGATCAAGGCCATTGATGCAGCCCTTGAGGACGTGCGGTCCGGAAGGA
>JBIKWS010000628.1:0-3223 GCA_044356195.1 Cyanophyceae cyanobacterium | reverse complement strand
TGTGGCCCACCTTCTCCCGCGGGTTCAGTCCGGGGCCGATGGGGAAAGGAAACACGCCGCTGGCATGTTGTCGCTGGAGGAGCCAGTCACCGCCGGCACGCACCTGCTTCGTAAGTTCGGCGCGGTGCTCGGGAAACAGCAATGACGTGCGCGCGAGGCCATCCAGCGGCCACGCGGCTTCGCGCAGGCCCGCCTGCATCGTTCGCGGGTCTCCGGTGGGATTCTTGACCCACGGCAGGCGGCCCACACCGCGTTGGACTTCCTTGAGCCACCAGTCACGTGCTTTCGCTGCATCGAACGGTGTCGTCACAACGGGAAGGTAATGGCGGGTGGCCGTCTCCGGATTTCCTGCCCACGGCCCGAGCACTGCGATGGCCTTGGTGACGGCGGCGCGGACCGCGACGGCGTCGTTTGCTTCCAGCGCGCGGCGGCCGTCCTGCAAGGCAGGCTGCGCCAAATCCAGGACTTCGCGTGGCGGACGTTGCCCGGGCTCGGCGGCGAACGACGAACCGGGATTGCCGCAGAGAACCGCGAGCAGTAACAGGATTGCTTTGGCGCGAATCATCGTGTCTTGAGCCGCCCGGTAGATTCTCCACGGCGGACGGACAGTTCAGCGCCGCCAGACTCACGATGCGAGCTTCGAACCCTGTTGCGACCTCGCGTTTGCTTCCGTGAAGGGTTCATTTGGACTTGGTTGAAAGGTGGTGCTTGCGGAGGGCGGCCTGATACACCGCCAAGCTCGCGGAGGCGTCCTTGTAGGGATGAAGGCCCACGAGAAGCGAATCGTCAACAGGGCCATAGTGGGTCAGCACGCCGACGCCGACACCACCGAGGAACAGGGTGCGCGAGGGAGTCCGAACGCCGCCCTAGCTCGACGCTATAAGACTCGGTTCTGCCTGACGCTCTCCCATAGCTCTCCTCTTTCCTCCGGAGTGAGTTGGAGCGGATGACAGTCACTCCGGGATGCCGAGATCTCGACAAATCTTCTTGGCAAGGAGGTCATGAATCTCGCTGTGCCGTGGAATGGCCGTCCGCCTATCCCTTCGTGAATTGCTCCAGACGGAGTGCCTCCCTCCCGGACCTGAAAGCAACCATGCTGGATGAGATGTCGGATCAGATCCCTCCGCTTCATGCCGGGATCAAGACTTCCTCGAATTCTCCCGCGACGGCGAGGCGCGTGGCCTCTCGATTTGACTCGAGTATGTCTGTCAATGCCTCGCGAAGGCTTATCAAGAGCTCCTCCCGCGTCCGCTCCTGAGCGTTGACTCCGGGAACGTCCTCCACCCAGCCGATCCACCAGTCGGCGTCCTGTTTGATGATCGCCTTGTATTTCATGCTTGTACCTGACCTTGGCGCACCAAGGGCGCAATGGAAGCCCCCGCTTCTGCCGAACGTCCAGAAGAGTCACGCCCAACTCCCGTAAGTGACGAAGACGTCCTGAACTTCACACTCCGTGGATCCGGTTCGTGAGGCACTGGCCCGGATGGTTCGACTCCCCCCGGAAGGACCCGAAGAGGCCCCCGATGCTCAAGACTGCCAATGAGACCTGACATAAGTCTGTTTTGGACAGGATGGCAGGATGGACAGGATGGTTTAGGTGTCGTCCTGTTCATCCTGTAATCCTGTCCGATTTTGGTCCGTAAGTGAGGATCGATTTCATCCTTCGTCCAAACGTTCAGCTCCCCGATTCCGGCGGCGCGCCAACGGAGCCCGCACTCGGTGCAGCGAGCGCTCCGACGAGCACCGCCCCGACGGTTGCAGCGCCGGCGACGCAGAGACATCGCCAAAGGTGAATCTCCCCAAGCCGATGGGAGCATTCCTCCAGAACGCAATGCCCCATGTCATGCTCAAAGCCGAAAGGGGTCAGGAGCGCCAGCAATGGAGAGAGTGCGCAGACGATCCCAACCAGACGAAGCGGTGTCCTTTGGAGCGGAAAGAGTCCGAGCGTCATGGATGACAGACCAGCCAGCACCAAGGGCACGAAGGGCGAAAGGAGGTAGCGCTGATACGTAGCGGCATCCATGACCTCCTGAAAATGGGACTGCCATTGATTCAAACCCGTCGAGAGTCGCCAGATCCATTGCATGGCCGACAGGGAGGCGCCGAACAGCAGAAGCCTGCCGGTGAAGACCAGCACTCGTGGACGACTCTTCATGGCGAACGTGGAAGGTCAGCAACGGGGACATCCGGCGTTGGCATTGACGTGGAATCAGGACTCAACGGCTGCGGTCTTTCCATTGGACCGCGTGGTTGGCCTTTACTCACAGCCCGCGATCGCAGGAGTGCGCCTACCACCTCGAGTCCTGAGCTGTGGTCGTAGGCAGGCGACCCATCCTCAGACCCTCTTGAGGCCTGTGTACTCGCTCCAACCAAAGAACCCGGCAGGACCCAGAAGAAGAAAGCCACACCATGATCCTATCCAGACGGCGCAAGCCACACCGACCACCTTGAGGTGCGAGATGGACGCGAAGTTCAGCATGGCGAGTGGGGGCAAGGATCAGCTCAGGGACGCTGCCGCCCCGTCGGTTCGCATCCGGGGATGGCGAGGGCCTGAACCGTTTCTGACGGAAACCCTAAAGAAGGCCACCGTACCGGCAACGCCCAAGTTGACCATCCCGGGCCGTGGGGCGCATCTTGATACTGCCCCCATAAGGAACGGGGTGGCGACGTCCTCGTCGCCGTTCCAAAGCCATACCCAAGGCGATGAGGACATCGCCGCCCCGAATCCTTTCCAAAAGCGGGCAGTGTCAAGATGCGCCCCGAGCCGTGTACTTCCGCCGGCCGATCCGCGACCACAGCAATGTGGACTGGTTCAGCGGACGTTTGAGTGAGCCACCTTTGCAGCGACCACATTTCACCTGAGACCTTGGTGTTGGAGTATCACGTTCACCACTGCAGGGCCGGTCGGACTGAAAACGCCGATGGCGAGGGCACCAAAGGCCAGTGGCAGCAGCAGTGGATAGCCCCTTCGCTCCAGGCGTCGGATATGCAAGGCGAAGAAGACGGCAAACAGCCCAAGGATGCCAGCGAGGGCGACAACTCCGGGTTCCGGGAAGAGAAGAAACCCAGGCGTGATCCCAAGCCAGCAGGCCCACGTGAATGCTCGGGCCGCGCGACAACACCGCCTGGAATCACGCATCCGCATGCTGATATCCTGACATCCTGTCATCCTGTCATCCTGTCCGATCTGAATCGTGCTGATCCTGTCTTGGATTCCGGTTTC
>JBIKWS010000052.1:0-11365 GCA_044356195.1 Cyanophyceae cyanobacterium | reverse complement strand
CTTCCGGATGCAGGCGGAGGTTCCCGAACTTCTCGATCTCAAGGGCGAATCCAAGGAAACCCTCGCACGCTACGGCGTCGGCGAGACCGCGACGGATTCCTTCGCGCGGCAATGCCTGTTGGCCCGACGCTTTGCCGAACGCGGCGTCCGCTTCATCGAGGTCAACCATGGTGGATGGGATCAGCACCAGAATCTCGAAACCGCGATGCGCCGGAACTGCCGCGCCATCGACCAGCCCATCGGCGCGCTGCTGTCGGATCTTCACTCGCGCGGGCTGCTCGACGACACCCTCGTGGTGTGGGGCGGCGAGTTCGGTCGCACCCCCGACAGCCGTCGGGAGGACGGCCGCGACCACAACTCCAAGGGGTTCACCTTCTGGATGGCCGGAGGCGGCGCGCGCCCCGGGCTCTCCTTTGGAAGCACGGACGATTACGGCTACAAGGCGGTCGAGGACCCCGTCCACGTCCACGACTTCCACGCCACGCTGCTGCACCTTCTCGGACTCGATCACGAGAAGCTCACCTACCGCTACGGCGGCCGGGATCACCGACTCACGGACGTGAAGGGGTCGCTGGTCCGGGGACTGGTCTGAGGATCACCTGGCGGACGTCCATCACGGCGACGCCCGGCTTCCGCTTCGGTCGGATCTGGAAGGAGTGCCGGCCCGTCGACGGGATCTCCAGCGTGCCCAGGCGGCGGGACATGAACTTCTGGAACCCGCCCGTCTCCATGACGGTGAACAGCAGCTTCGAGTCGCCGATCGAGAGTTCGACTTCACTGCCGCCGCTGCCCGTTCCGCAGCCTTGGAGGATCTCGACCTCGTAGAGGCCGGGCTTCGCGCCTTCGAGGTCCCAATGCACCCAGTCCTCGACGATGGTCCAGAAACCGACCGTGTTCTTGTGGGCAGGGGGTTCGTATTGGACGTTCTTTCCGTGCGTCACCACGTGATGCGCCGCCAGCAGGAGGGATCCGTCCGCGCGCGGACGGAGGGCGGCCGGTTCGTGGTTGGGGTTCGGCACCGGCATCTGTGCCCCGACACGCGTCCGCCATTCGGCCAACTCCTTCGCCAGCGCGTTGGCCTTTTCCGGAATCGCGTTCGCGAGGTCCTGCTGTTCCCCGAGATCGCTCGCGAGGTTGTAGAGTTCGACGTGACCGGATTCGTAGAACTGGATCATCTTCCAATCCCCGGAACGGACCGCGCCATAGGGCGTCGCACCACCGGGGTGGTAATGCGGGTAATGCCAGTACAGGGACCGCGCCGCGATGCCCTTTCCTTGCAGCAACGGCACAAGACTCGCGCCGTCGCGTTCGTGACCGGCCGCGTCCTCGACCCCGGCGATCTCGAGCACCGTGGGATAGACGTCCACGGATTGGACGGGGGTTGAGGTGGTCGTGCCGGGCTTCGTCACACCCGGCCAAACGGCCAGCAGCGGGACGCGGACCCCGCCTTCGTAGACGTCGCCCTTGCCGGAGCGGAGGGGGAAGTTGCTCGTCGGCCTGCGGTCTCCACCCATCACCAGCCCGCCGTTGTCGGAGGTGAACAGGATGACCGTGTTCGTTGCGAGGCCCAGGGTGTCCAACTGCGCCCGGATGCGTCCCACGGAGTCGTCGACGGATTCCAGCAACGCGGCGTACACGGGGTTGCGTTGGTGGTCCGGCGTCCGCGCCTCGTACTTCGCGACGACGTTCGTCTTGCCCGCGATCGGCGTGTGGACGGCGTAATGCGGGAGGTACAGGAAGAAGGGTTGGCTGCGGTTCTTCTCGATGAAGGCCAGTGCCTCGCTGCACTCGCGGTCCGTCAGGAACTCGCCGGCGGGTCCGTCCGGTAGCTTCGGCAGATCGTAAGGCGCCACGTAACGCGGCGGTTGCCCGCGATGATCACCGGCAACATTCACATCAAACCCGTACGCCTCGGGCGTCGTCTCCGCCCCCAGATGCCACTTCCCGATGCTCGCCGTCGCGTATCCCGCTGTCTTCAGGCGCGACGCCACGGTCGGTTCCGAAGGATCCAGCCGCTTCGACCAATCCGGCGGCAGGAGCTTGGCCTTGGGAGCCGGGTGTCCGGCGATCCAGTCGGTCAGGTGCAGTCGTGCCGGCGATTTCCCGGTCAGCAACGCCGCGCGCGTCGGTGAACACACCGTGCAGGCGCTGTAGGCATCGGTGAAACGCAGTCCCTCGCGGGCCATCCGGTCGAGGTGGGGCGTCTGGTGAAATCGGCTGCCGTAACAGCCCAGATCGGCCCATCCAAGGTCATCCACCAGGATGACGATGACGTTGGGACGAACCCGATCGGCCGCCCAACCCGCGCTTGAGGACACGGCCAGCGTGATCGCCAGACCCATCCACCTTCGAAGCCAACCAGGAATGCATGCAGGGAACACGGGCCCAGCCTAGGCCTCTGGAACCGCGCCGGGAAGTCTGCTGACAACCCTCCACCCGCCACCTGCTGCGGATTGCGGCGGACGGGCATCGCGTGAAAGCACCCGCCATCCGCGTGGCTTCAAGCGCTTCAGGGCCCGCTCAGGATCGATCGTCGCCAGATAGTTCGGTGAATCCCAGGGACGAAGTGGGGCCGGACCTTTGCCCGCCGGGGTCAGGGAAGGCCCCATCAACTGCGTGCCCAACGCAAAGATGGTGTACCCGAAACCTTCCAGCAATCGGGTCGTCTTGGAGGGGTAGGGGTCGTAATCCTCGAAGAGCAGATCCCGGACACCCTTCGCCTTCAGGACTTCGGAAGCTCCTTCCAACACCAACAGCTCAGATCCCTCGACGTCCAACTTGGCCAGTCCGATCGGTCGCTGGAGGTCCATCACTTCGTCCCATCGTGCCGTGGGAATCTCCGCGGTCCGCACCCAGCCAGGCGCCTCCACGAGACTGCCCAGGCCGCAGTTGTTCGGGTCCTGGACCGAGTCATAGAAATTCACGGTGCCCCTCGAACGCGAGAGGGCGAGGGGATGGATCCGGATGGAACCCAAGCCCGGACTCTGTCGCCACAGGTCGCAGTGGGTTCGAAGCAGGTTCAATACCCGTGGATTCGGCTCGAAGGCGTCCACGGTCCCCTCGGACCCCACGCAGTGGGCCAGGAGTCCGGTCATGTGCCCAATGTTGGCCCCCACGTCCATCGTGGCTTCACCTTCATCCACCAACCGCCGGATGGCTTCGCAGACCGACAGCTCAAAGACGCCGAAGGCGTCCACCTGACGCCCAATCGTGTCGTCGAGGTCGATGCGGAGGTTCAAACCCCACGGCAAACAGTGATCCCGGAGCCGTTGCTCGGGATGTGCGCGGCGGAAAACCCGATCAAGATAGTACCTCGGCTGGAACCAAAGCTCAGGCTTCCGAAGAATGCATGAGAACATGAATCATTGTTGGGCCACGGACGGATCGAGCTTCTCCGATGATGCTTGAGGGCGGAGGAGCTTGAGGCGGCTAACCGCCAGGTTGGGTGTGACCCGTCTCATTTCTAGCCCACCATTGACGCCCGGTGTGGAATGTCAAGTGGCATATAGGTACAGGGGGGCTGTTTGTATATGGATTCGCAAGTGGCTCTCCATCAATCCTGACAGAGGTTGAATTAGATTCATTCCATGCGTGGCTGCCAAACCTATACACCGTTGTAAAGATGCATCCCGCCAATGGATAGTGTCTTTCATTACGCTGTTTGTCGGGGTCAGTCTCCTGAACCGCGTACAATGCTCTTATAGCATTCCATGTACTGCGGGATCACCGCCTGCTTCGAAAACTGTTCCTGAACCCTCTGACGGGCTGCGATTCCCGTGCGTTGCAACCATCCCACTTCACCCAACCGCTTCCCCAACATGCCCGCCAACCGACCCGGCTGGCTCAAGTCATCGGTCTGCCCTCCTTCGCCCACGATCCACCGCGTCACCTCGAACTGGTGCGCCAGGACAGGCAGTCCCGAGGCCATCGCCTCCACCAACACGATTCCAAAAGGCTCCCGCAATGCCCCATGCAGGAAGATGTCCGCAGCCCGGTACAAGTCCGACATCTCTGTACGCGGCAAGCCCGCGTGAAGCGTAACTCCTTGACCCAAAGCCTGTCCGGCGAAGTCCGAGAGCGAACGCCGCTCGGCATCCGTCGAATTCCCAACGAGCACGAGGTGGGGTCTCAGCGGTTTTGGCAACCTCGCCACCTCTTCGATCACTTCGCGGAGCCGCTTCGAACTGCCGGGGGCAAAGTCACCCGCCGCCAAGGCCACCACCTGATCCCCGGTTACCCCGGGGGCATACCTGGCCCGTGCCGCGCGGCGATCCGGCAAGGGACGGAACTGCATCGGATCGATGAAGTGGGGCACCACATGCCACCCCCGGGTGTCGCGGCCTCCGCGCTGTGCGGAGGCGAGATACTCGGGAGCCAGCACCTGGACGTGATCAAAGCGCCAATTCCAGTCGGGACCCAACAGGAGTCCGTCCATGTAAAGCACGGGAATGCGTGTCCCCCGGAAAGCCTCGCGAACCCACCACGAAACCTGAGGGTCTGTGGTGTGGATGATGTCAGGATGTTCCTTACGTAGACGACGGATCAGGAACCGGCTGAAAATGCGTTGTTCGAAGAGGTATTGTAGGCGTGGCGAGCACGTCGCCAGCAGGGGAGACGTCCGCGAAAGCGTCCAGACCCGCCGCACAGGGACCTTTGCTGAAGCGGAAGCCGCTCCGTAGAGCCGGACATCGACGCCGGCTTCGGCCAACCCGTCCGCCAAGTCCATGGCCCATGTTTCCGAACCGCGCCGGATACGACCGAGTCCTGAAACGGCAATCGCAATGGAAGGTGCCATCTGTAATCTGGGTTACCTCAAAGGCGAAACCCGGCCGAGTATCGGGATCGTCCTTTGGATGTCCACCTCCCGGCTCTGGGAACTGGGGGCTGGAGACGGGGAACCAGTCACCTGGGCACCATCTCCTTCCGCCTTGGAGAGTGTGCGAGCCCGTTCCGGGCGTCAGTGTCGGTTCCGCCACGTCTTGTGACACTGGGTGCAGCTTTCCTTTACCTGCTTCCACGCGGCATCCGAGGCCGGCCGGTCACCGGAACTCAAGGAAGCCAGCAACGCCGCAGCGGATCGTTCCGCAGATTCCATCGCTCGCCGGAACTCCGGATCCTTCGGACCCAGGCCCAGTCGGATTCCTTCCGTGAACTGTTCGTGCAGCAATCGCGCCGCCTGTGTGGGTGTCTCATCCAGTGCCGCAGGAACCGACTTCCATCCCGCCGCTTTCATGTCGGCCAATGCCTCGGTCTGGCCATCGATGATCACCATCGACTCCACGAGGCCGGCGGGTGGAACCGCCGGCTTCAGCTTCCGTGCCGCTGCACGCAGCGCGGCCGCATCCGGCATCCGGAACTCCCGGACCGCCTGGTAAAGTCCGGGATAGTCTGCGGACGTTCCTGCACGTTTCTGCCAGGCCTCCGCCTGGGTCGCATCCCAGGCCCCGGAGGCCCGTGCGAGAATGGCGGCCGCGGTGGGGCCCCGATGCTTGCCATGATGGCAGTGCACGAACACGCCACCCCGATCGGGCGTTGTCAGGGACGCCAGCGAGGCGACGGCATCTTTCGACAGGCCGTCGTATCCGATCGGCACATGGACATAGTCCAACCCGTGGCGACGTGCGGCTTCCACGTCGGGTTTGGCGCCGTCCACCGAGACCACCGTCCGCACGCCGGCCGCGGCCAATGCCTTGAAGGCGGCATCGCCATGCGGTTCACCCCCGGACCACAGCCGCGGTCCCAGTTGGAAGGCGTTCTCGATTCCCTCCAAGGAGCAGGGGGTCTGCGTTGCATCCGCGGAAACCAGCGGTGCGCCCTTGCTGCCGGAGCGGCATCCCACGGCGATCAGGCTCGCCCCCAACAAGGCTGAGGCCACAAGCGCAGCCCCAGCCCAAGGCTGGAATCGCAGGACGGGTAACATTGAGAACATTGTCAGAAGCGATCCTCCCATATGCAACGCGCAAGAAGCCCTCGAACGGAGGCCGCACCTTCCCTGCTTCCGTGCAGTCCTGCCACCACGGCCCTGCCGACGGACAGACGTTCGCCGGCGTGCGATCCCTGCGCGTCCTGTCGGGCGCGGGCCCCGACCAGATCGACTTCGAGATCGAGCAGTCGGCCTCGTTCGATGTCTTCGTGGACACCGGCTCGGGTGACTCCGCGATCCAGGTGAAATGGATCGTTCCTCCGACCGCCGCCCAGGTGAACCCGCGCCTCGAATTGCGACCCGGAGCGGGCAGCAAGCGCATCTTCCTCGACTTCGAATCCTTCGCATCGAACGTGAACCTGAACTGGACCCTCGCCGCTGGAGCCGGGAGTGCGGAGGTCCTCGGCGACATCAAGTTCAAGGAAGGCTCGGTGAACGCCGCGGCCACCCTCGCCCTTGGCCTTTCCAGCGCTGCCGACAAGGTGGAACTCCTCGTCGATTCCATCGCCCAGAACCTGCGTCTGGATGTGATCGGCCGGGGCACCGACCTGATCAACACCAAGATCCTTGCTGAAGCTCCGTCCAACCTTCTGGACGTCGGTTACGACATCCAGGGCGACTCCCGCGCGAACCTCATCGGCTTCGATCTCATCTCGGCGGCCCGCACCGTCATCGTCGACCACGCCATCCGCGGGGGAGCGGGAATGGACGAGGTCAAACTGGAAATGACCCAGCTGGTCCGATCGGCGGTCCTGTCCAGCCTGCAACTCGCCCTTGGCCAGTCGAACGACAAGGCGGAGATCCTCTACGGCGGCATCGCATCCAGCCTGTCGATCCAGGGCAACGTCGCGCTCGAGGGAGGCAACGACGAGTTGGTGTTCAACTCCGGCTATCCCACCGCCGCCGCCCTCACACTGCATGGGAATGACGGATTCGACTCCATCAAGGCGGAGGTCAAAGGGGCGCTTTCCGGCTTCCGCACCGGCAACCTCCAATTGCTGGGTGGAGCCGGTAACGATCTCTTTTTCCTCGGTGTCGAGGCGGGCGGGCTTGGGTCCCTGCTCGATGGCGGCCCGGGCTTCGACATCGGCACGGGTCCCGGTCGCATCTTGAACTCCGAAATCGTGAACTGAGGTTCGCGGTTCGCTGTGGATCCGGTCGGTAACATTCCCCCTTGGGCGAGGCCCGAGGGGGTTCTTGTCGTGAGGCAGACGGAGATTGCTCCCGGTGGCCACGGTGGTTGACGTGTCAGGGTAGGGTGGACAGGTTTTGCCAGAAGGGTGGGATTGCCTGATTTTTAGGTCATTCGTTACTGTCCGGCACGCCATATCCGATCTGATGCAAAGCACCCTTCCAGAGAACGCCGGGTCCAGGCCGATGACCCATGCCGCCGATGCGCGTTCCGCCGTAGCGAAAGGTCGCTCGGGGAACGCAGTCCGATTCGGCTCCTGGGTTTCCAAGCCGTACGGCGATGGGAACCGGTTGGAGGCTGAGTACGAGATCGAGATCAACGGTGAGGTGAAAAGGGGGACGGTTTGGTTCCAATCACGGGCCTACACCCTCAAACCTTCCGGCGAGGCACTGCTTGCGGTCGGATTCTTCCCGGCCCTTTCGGCAGGCATTCCCCTCATTCTGCAGGAACCGGTCTCCAGCAGGACATTGGATCATATCCCCCGCCTGGCCGAGGTCTTCGGCTGCTGGTTGGATCTGCCTCGCGAATTGACGGTCCATGCCCGACGCACCCAGGGCCCGGGTCAATCGCCAAGACGCACGCTATGCTGCTTCTCGGCCGGGGTGGATTCGTTCTATTCGGTCCTCCACGGCCTGGAGCCAGACGCGGCACTGCTGTTCATCTCCGGATTCGACATCGCCGCCGACAACCGCGTGCTTCTGGAGACCGCTCTCGGCGGAGTCCGGGAGGCGGCCCAGTCCATGGGACGGGAACTGGTCCTGGTGGAGACGAATGCGCGCTCCGTGGTGGAAGACCTGGGTGTGCTATGGTCGTACTCGCACTTCACGGTGTTGGCGGCGGTGGGACACCTGCTCGGCGGCTCGTTTGACCAGCTCCGCGTGCCGTCATCCGACAACTACCGTGAGATACTTCCCTGGGGTTCCAACCCCCTCACGGACCCGTGGTGGAGTTCGGAGGCCATGGAGTTCGTGCATCACGGATCCGCGCTCACGCGGGTCGAGAAGGTGGAATACGTCGCGAACCATCCTGTGGCGATGAAGCACCTCCGCGTCTGCTGGTCGAACCGCAAGGGAACCTACAACTGCGGCCACTGCGAAAAGTGTATCCGGACGATGGTCAGCCTCCGCGCCGTGGACGCACTGGATCGTTGCACGACCTTTCCGCTGCCGCTCGACCTCAAGGTGGTGGCACGGTTCATCATCGAGGATGAAAACACCCTGAAGCTGGTCCGCGAGAACCACGACTTCGTCCAGCGTCGGGGAAAGGATCCCGCATTGGAGCGAGCCCTGCGCTATTGCCGGGACCAACGGTTCAACCGAGGACTGCTGCGTTGGATCCGGAAGGCATGGACCTGGTGGCGGTATTCTTAGTCCGGATTTCCTCTACCTGGATCCAAGAAGGGACCATCCCGGATTCCGGAATCGGACCACACCGATCGTCTCCCCAGGTCAGAATAACCAAGTATAGTTAAACCTCTCCTTCCTCGGGGATGAAAGACTAGTTCTTCCATCGCATTTTCATGCGATAGGCGGCGGTTGGCATTCGTGATGCACTGATCGTGTTGCCGACGCTGCCATCGGGTTCCGAGGTTCCGGAACGCGGGGATGCGGAGCGGAAAACCGTCGTGGACGGACTTCCGATCTGATGGCGGCGCCGTAACGAACCTATATTTGCATGAATGTTCGCAGACACCAAATCGGGACGGTGAAGTTTCTTGGGTCCGTCCTGCTGGCCTGTGGTCTTGGAGGCTTCGCCGTGGATGCGGCCATTCCCCTGACCGACAGTCCGGTGGCGCAGTGGAACGAGAAGGCCCTCGACGCCATCCGCAGCACCGCGACCCCGCCGCCTCGTGCGTCGCGGATCCTCGCGATGCTCCACGTGGCCATCCATGATGCCTGCAATGGCGTCCACAAGGACTACGAACAGTACCTCGTGCCCGCGTACCGTTTGCATGAGGACACGTCGGCCCGGGCGGCGATTGCGACCGCAGCGCATGACGTCTTGGTCCAGACCTTTCCCACCCTCGTGTCGACCTGGAATGCGGAAGAGGCCCGGCAATTGGAAGTGGTGCGCAGTCGGTATGGCAAGCAGGCGGGCATGCGCTGGGGTCGGTTCGTGGCGGAGAGAGTGCTCGCGGCGCGGCAGGCCGATGGTTCCGGGACGATCGTCCAATACATCCCGGGTGTCGGCGCGGGATACTGGGTTCCGACCGCCCCTGCCTTCGCTCCCGCCTTGCTCCCGCAGTGGGGCGATGTGACCCCCTTCGGCGTCTCCTCGGCCGAGGCCTTCCTGCCGGTGCCTCCCCCGGCGCTGGATAGCCAAGGTTATGCGGAGGAGTGGGAACAGGTTCGCGCCATCGGCGCTGTGAACAGCCCCGTGCGTACGGCGGACCAGACGCAGATCGCCCGGTTCTGGGCCAATGGCGCGGGAACCGCGACACCGCCGGGACACTGGAATCAGATCGCACGCCAGATCATCGCCGGACGTGGGTTGCGAATCAGAAAGGAGGCCCGGTTGATGGCCCTCCTGAATGTCTCATTGGCCGATGCCGCCATCGTCTGCTGGAAGGCTAAGTACGAATACAATTTGTGGCGCCCCATCACCGCCATCCGTCAGGCAGATCAGGACGGCAACGCTACGACCACTGCCGATCCAGGATGGACTCCCCTCCTCACCACGCCGCCCTTTCCGGAGTATACCTCCGGTCACTCCACCTTCAGTGGTGCCGGCGCAACCGTCCTCGCGATGGTGCTGGGCACCGACGCCATCCCCTTCGTGGGAGAATCGGATGATGCCCCCGGGATCCAACGGCCCTATGCCGGCTTCTGGCATGCCGCCGAGGAGAGTGGCATGAGCCGGATCTACGGCGGCATTCACTTCATGAGCGGCAACGTGAACGGCCTGGAAGCCGGTCGCGCAGTCGCCATCGAGGTGGTGCAGGGGCGTCTGCGGAAGTTGTCCGAGGAATCCGAAGACGAGGACGATGACAGCGGCCACGGCCCAGGCTACGACTGCGACCGGGAAAAGGATTACGAAGGCAAGTATCGGTGAATCGAAGCGGCGACCGCTGGGCGGTCCTGAGGATTCCCACCCAAAGCGTGGGTAGTTTGTCCCGGGGTCGGGATGGAATTATGCAGACGGCGGGCGTGGTGGCACGTTCCCGCCGTCTTTCTGATTCCCATGAATGGAATGATTGTTGAACGGATTGCGCCGGTGCGGGCAAGCCTGCTCGGCCACGGCTTATACGGGCGGCTGATAACCATCTCGGATTTCCGGGTCTTCCTCGAACACCACGTCTATGCCGTCTGGGATTTCATGTCCCTCCTCAAGTCGCTGCAGCGGCAGCTGACCTGCACGGAGGTTCCGTGGGTGCCCCGTGGGGATTCCCGCGTCCGGGCCCTGATCAACGAGATCGTTCACGGCGAGGAAAGCGACATCGGTTGCGGGGAAGTTCCTCTCAGCCACTTCGAATTGTACCTGCAGGCCATGGAGGAGGCCGGTGCCAATACCGCGGTCATCCGTGGGTTCATTGACCGCATCGCGCGTGGTGTTCCGGTGGAGGTCGCGGGTTGGGAAGCCGGCGTGCCTGTGTGTGCACGTCGGTTCATGGAACACACCTTTCAGGTGATCCGGACCCGTCGGGTGCATGAGGTCGCCGCCGCCTTCACCTATGGGCGTGAGGGGGTGATCCCGGAGTTGTTCGGGGAGATCGTGGCCCGACTCGACGCGGAGTCGTCGGGTGCACTCAAGATCTTCCGTCAATATCTGGAGCGGCACATCGTCCTCGACGGCGAGGAGCATTTCCATGCGGGCGAGCGCATGGTCGCGTTGCTGTGTGACGAGGATCCGCGGAAGCACGAGGAAGCCGCCGTGTCTGCCGTGGAGGCGCTCGAGGTGCGGTTGGCCTTCTGGGACGCGATCCCTGCGGGATGAAGGAAGCGAGGGAGGGTGCGTGCGTTGGGTGGATGTCGTGGGTTTCCGTCCCGTGGGATGAAGGAGTCGATGAACGTGTCGCGCGGTCGGTGGGTGCGTGGGTTCTCATCCCTCCGGGATGCCTTTCACGCCGGAGGCGTGGGAGCGGGTAGCCCGGGGTGCGAAGCGACCCCGGGTCACGGTCGGGAAAGGATGAACAACCCCGGAGGGGTTGAAGAGTCCGAAGCCTTCGCACCCCTGCCGCGGTGCCAAGCGACCCCGGGTCCGATTGGCGCAGCATTACCCAATATTTGGCGCATGCGGATGGAGGGGGCCCA
>JBIKWS010000627.1:0-3229 GCA_044356195.1 Cyanophyceae cyanobacterium | reverse complement strand
TGCAAAGTGTCCGAAGCCACTTCGACGATAGCACCCGTCTGGCATTGGATTTGCATAGCTATCAACGGTTCCCCCAATCGTTGGGATCAACCACTGTTTCTTGGATCGGCTTCACTTTCGGAGCCTGACTTGGGGACATTGTGCCGGGGGCAACGGGCGGTTCAGTTCCATAGACACGCCCGGCAACGTAGCGGTGATTGCCCTCTACGATGACGCTTCCATCAACCCTGATGGCTGGCGGGACCTCCCCGGCTTCCAACTTGCGGACGTAGGCTTCCACGACTGGCAGCGAGACCTTTCCTTGTGCCGTCTGCATTGTCGAACCTTCGAGGGCTGTGGCTATGGTGGATTCATTGACCGTCAGTGGCGTCTTTGCGGCGGCCCCCGGAACCCCACACCCCGCCCCACTGTTATTATGAACCCAGATCCCGCCCTGACCCACGAAGTACGTGTGAAGGCCGTCGACGGAGAAGTTGTATACGGCCTCGGGGACCGGGCGTCGACGGATATCCTCCACCACCACCGACTCACCCCGCAGGTTCACCAGGCGGTCGCCCACCTCCAAGTCACCGGCATCCTTCCAGCCCACCTCCAGCACCCAAAACGGATGCCCGGGTATCGTCGCCAAGGTCTCACCGCCGACGGTCACTTCCAGGATCACCGGCGATTCGTTGCGGTACGTCTCCTCCACCTCGCACAACCGAACCTCACCCGTCACCTCATCCCGGGCCCAGACCCAGTCGCTGGCCTGCACTTCCTCGATGGGGACCAGTCCACACGCTGTCGCCACCAAGGTCCCGGCCACGAAGCAGTTCGTACACTTCCTCACGTGCTTCCCGGCGGCTTCAATGGCGTCCTTCAGGGCTTCGCCACCGTGCTCCATCGCATTCTTGATGGCTGCCAGCGCCCCACCCGACGCCAACCCGATCAGCGCATCCATCAACGCATTGAATCCCAGCTTCCCAAGGGCTTCACAGAACTTCGGACGTCACAGTCTTTTCGGGCCATGCGAAACGAGCTCTTGCTCAAATGTCATGGAAGGACATTCTGACAGACCTGCGAGCGGCTATGGATGCCTACTTCCGACGCCGGTTGGACAGCCTTCCCATTCGGCACGCGTCTCCCACAGTCATCTGGAGCCCACAGTTACCTCTACAACCAGGGATTCAAATTCGGGAACCCTCACTTCGCCACTGCTACAATGATAGACGCGCCGCAGATCAGACGTTGAATCAATCCAGAACCCAGCATTACCAGTCATCCTCTCTTCCGTAATTAGGCCACTCGGCCAATGCCGCTTGAATACATTCCAGAACTGGACAAAGCCGCTTTCGGTCTCGATTTCATATTCCACAGTCCCATCTAAACCAGGATTGCACCATGTACGAAGATGATCAACCGGGCCAACTTTCGGAACATGTATGCTTCCCTGCAACAGCTTCAAGTCAAAGCCCTGCTGGGGATCACTGACACACCGGAGGATTCGCGCCCGCAACCAAGCCCGCTTTGGCAAAGCAATCCTGTCATGCGTTTGAACGCATCGGTCTCCCCAGCATATATGTTTTGGCCGGGTTCTTTGGTTGGGATGTTTTCGAGCTAAGTCTACCATCGCAGCTTGGATGTCGAGCCCCGTCTTCGCATAGTCCATACTGTTTAAGGCTTCTTCAGCTTTCGATACGGGTCAATGGCTGCGTGATCTGCGGGCCATCTTGGAACAACATCTTTGCCACCGTCGCGCAGCGGAATCGGCTCGTGCGATAGTTCCATCGTCTCTAGGTCTCCGTTTTCGTTCACACGCTGTGGCCCTCTGTTTCCTCGGGCCCAAATCTGCGCGCGCTCAGAATCACTCAAACCCGACTCCGGGTCCGCTGCCAACTTTGCCCAGTCTTTGCGTCGTTGAGCATCGGAATACTTGTAAGGCGAAGGCGGGTTTTCCGGGTCGCTTGCGAACCGCCCAGTTTTAGGGTCCCGAAGCCTAACCCCACACCCCGACCCGCTGTTGTTATGAACCCAGATCCCGCCCTCACCCACGAAGTACGTGTGCAGGCCGGCGACGGAGAAGTTGTATACGGCCTCGGGGACAGGGCGTCGACGGATATCCTCCACCACCACCGACTCGCCCCGCAGGTTCACGAGACAATCGCCCACCTCCAAGTCACCGGCGTCCTTCCATCCATGGTCCAGCACCCAGAACGGATGCCCGGGTGTGGTCGCCAATGTCTCTCCGCCGGCTGACACCTCCAGGATCACCGGCGATTCGTTGCGGTAGGTCTCCTCCACCTCGCAAAGCCGAACCTCACCCGTCACCTCGTCACGTGCCCAGACCCAGTCGCCGGCCTGCACCTCCTCGATGGGGACCAGTCCACACGCTGTCGCCACCAAGGTCCCGGCGACGAAACAGTTCGTACACTTCCTGACGTGCTTGCCGACGGCTTCAATGGCGTCCTTCAAGGCCTCGCCACCTTTCTCAATCGCATTCTTGATGCCTGCCAGCGCCCCACCCGACGCCAACCCGATCAGCGCATCCATCAGGGCGTTGAATCCCAGCTTCCCAAGGGCTTCACAGAACTTCGGACTCCCAATGGGTTCCCGCAGCAGGATCAGGAACTCCGGTGGGAAGAACATCTCGATCAGTTCCATCAGCTTCGGATCCCGCATCATCTCCACGAAGCTCTGGAACGCCTGCACCATGTTCTGCCAGCGCTCCCGGTTCCGCTGCATCGCCTCGGCCTTGAGTTCTGCACTCCCGAAGGCGGAGTTCCACGCGTCCTTCGCCACCGACCACCCGCCCTTCAGCATCTCCACCGTCTCGTCGAAGCCCTTGAAGAATCCATCCACCGCGCTGCATGCGCACCTCACGAAACTCCGCATCAGGCTCTTCATCTGCCCGTCGTTCGAGGGTCCCAACTGGCCGCCTGGGGATCCCTGCTGAGGCTCGGATCCGCCAAACCACGAGAACAACCCCAGCACATCCTGACTGTTCACCGGATCGTTCCCGGCGAACGCGTACAGGTTCCTGCCCCCGGCTTCCCCGATCGGATCCCGGCTCAGCCATCGACCCAGCCGTGGGCTGTAGACCCGATACTCGTAGTGCACGAGGTCCGTGGTCGGATCCACGCGCTTGGTTCCCCACCGCCAGGGATTGTCCGCAGCCAACGCGTCCCCGCTCATCCGCAGCAATTCCCCGAACGGACCGTACTCGTAGCGTGCGGTCACCTGACCGCTTGTC
>JBIKWS010000625.1:0-3231 GCA_044356195.1 Cyanophyceae cyanobacterium | reverse complement strand
GCCGGCAGTGATCCAGTTGACCGTCCAATTCATCCGGACCATTCGAAATGGAATCGTCCTTCGAATGCGATGGCTGGCTGCTCTGGCCCCTTTACGGATTACTATGGCAGCCTACCTCTGACCCGCCACGGACACCGTTGCCCGCCTTCTCATCGGTGCACTTGGGATTCATTGTACCGTGTTGCCGTCTTCCAGCCGGATAAACCGTTCGACATCGTGGTCGCGTACGAACTTAAGGGTGTTTCCTTCCATCGCTACAAACTGATCATTAAATAGTTTGGGTTTGTGCCACCGGATCTTTAGCGCCTCGTCAATTGCCAACACACCACCTTCATAAATCACGATTACTCCGCCACCCTGCTCAATGAACTCTGTTGTCCAATACTCCTCTTCCCCCCATTTCCGAAACAGCAACAACTCGGCCTTGATTGCCCCTTGGCTCGTGAGCCAATAGATTCTCTCTCCACCAAAGAGCAGAAAAGTATCCCGAGACGTGCCTTCAAGCGCGAACACCCTTGGACATGCAAGCCGCTCGCTGACATCCACAGCTGAGGGCAGTTCTAGCCGAGAGCCTGCATCAAAGAGAACGACCAACGAGTCATTTCGATCGGACGTTTGTAGGCGTTCAATCTTGCCGATTCTGGTGCCGCTAAGCTGAATCGGCTGCACATCACGCAATGCTATCTCAGTCCTCTTCATGGTTTCCTTGCATCGCCTCCCAACGCCTTCACGGCATTAATTAGCGCTTGGTCATGTGTGATTAAGGTTGAGCCTCGCTCTATCGAAGTCGCGCCAATCACGCCGTCCGCAAAATTCCCTTTGGCTTTTGGTGTGAGTTGGGCGCGCACGTTAATGCGCAAATCCACGTTCAGCGAATTGGGAACGGATGGAATCTGGCTGGCCGCGCCAGGCATCTTAATCCGTCCTTGATTCACCAAATTCGCAATCTCCGTATCGCTGATGGCAGCCTTGACCACATTCTCGCCTGAAGCAACGAACTGTTTGCCCTGGCCTATGACAACATTTGAGTCGAGCAACAGCTCCGGTCCTGCTTTTGCGACCTTGCATGCCTTGCCAACCGCGGACGGAACGAAGGGTACCAAACCTGCGTATGACCATGGGTTTCGAGGATCATCGACGATCTCGCCCACCGTCATGATCCAATCCAGCGGCTCCAGAAAAATCCCCGCGATCGCGAGGATCACCTCTGCTGGGGGACCACCGCGGCCGTGGTAGCAGGTCGGCTCGGCGCGTGGCGGACCGTAAACCACCGTTGGATGTCCCTGTGGGGGCAGAACGATCATGACCGGTGGACGGTTGTGATCAGACAATCCCAAAGGATCCACACTTTGGTTGGCGCGATTACTCACGTAACCGTACAGCCCAATCCCTCCGCGTTCCCCGATCGGATCCCGATTCAACCACCGCTGGTTCAACGGGTCGTAGAACCGATATCCGTAGTAGTAGAATCCCCACGCTCCCGTCGCGGACAGGATCGCCGGCTTGCTGCTGAAGCGCATCCGGTTCGCGGATGCCAGGGCACCACTGGATGAGATCAACGCGCCGTAGGGGTTGAGAAAGATTTCGGGGAGGCGATGTCCTCATCGCCTTGGGAACGGCTTGGGAACGGCTTGGGAACGGCTTTGGAACGGCGACGAGGACGTCGCCTCCCCGTTCCTTGCGGGGGCCGTTTCAAGATGCGCCCACTGGCGACGGGGACGTCGCCACCCCGTTCGGGTCCAACTTCAAACTTCGAACCTCAAACTTGAAACTCCGGCGTCCAAACTCCGGGCTTCAAACTTGAATCCTCGAACTTCAAACTGTCCCCCATACCGATGAAACTCGAGACGCTTTGCCTGCACGGCGGGACGCAACCGGATCCCACGACGCTGTCGCGTGCCGTTCCCATCTACCGCACGTCGTCGTTCGTCTTCCGGGATGCCGACCACGCCGCGAATCTTTTTGCCCTGAAGGAGCTGGGGAACATCTACACCCGGCTCATGAACCCGACGACCGACGTGCTCGAAAAGCGCGTCGCCCTCCTCGAAGGGGCGCATGAACTGGCCGGACTGGGCGTGGCCTCCGGCACCGCCGCGGTCTTCTACGCCGTCATCAACCTGGCCCAGGCTGGCGACAACATCGTCTCCGCCCGGAACCTCTACGGCGGCACCTACACCCAGTTCAACGACATCCTTCCGGCCCTCGGCATCGAGGTGCGGTTCGTGGATTCGAACGATCCCGAGAACTTCGCCAAGGCGGCCGACGCCCGGACCCGCGCCTTCTTCTGCGAGACCGTTTCCAACCCCTCCCTCGAAGTCACCGACCTCGAAACCGTCGCTGCCGTCGCCCGCGCCACCGGCGTTCCGCTGATCGTCGATTCGACCTTCTCCACCCCGTACCTCACCCAACCCCTGCGGCATGGGGCCGACATCGTCGTGCATTCGCTCACCAAGTGGATGGGCGGGCACGGCACGGGCATCGGCGGCATCGTTGTGGATTCCGGCCGCTTCAACTGGGCCGCGGGACGGCATCCGCTGTTCACCACGCCGGACAACTCCTACCACGGCCTGCGCTGGGGCATCGACCTGCCGGACATGCTGCGTCCCCTCGCCTACATCCTCCGCATGCGCACCGTCCCATTGCGCAACCTCGGTGCCTGCATCGCCCCCGACAATTCGTGGATGTTCCTCCAGGGCATCGAGACCCTGCCGCTGCGGATGGAACGGCACTGTTCCAACGCCCTCGCCGTGGCTCACTTCCTGCAATCCCATCCCGGCGTCGGCTGGGTGCGGTTCCCCGGATTGCCCGACAATCCGCAATACGCGCTCAACCAGAAGTATCTCCGCGGCATGGGCGGTTCGATGGTCGTCTTCGGCATCAAGGGCGGCAGTGCGGCCGGTCGGAAATTCATCGACCACGTGAAGCTGTTCTCGCACCTCGCCAACGTCGGTGACGCCAAGTCGCTCGCCATCCATCCGGCGACCACCACCCACTCCCAGCTCAGCGAAGCCCAACAGGCGTCCGGCGGGATCACCCCCGATCTCGTCCGACTCTCCGTCGGCATCGAGCACATCGACGACATCCTCGCCGACCTCGATCAGGCGCTCGCGGCGTCCGCCGCCCGCTGATCCACAGAACGGGGATTGGTTCATCCACAGATTTCACAGATTCCACAGATGGACTGGAACAAGAGGCACCACCGCTTCGCTGTTTCCGGGTCACCCACGCGGT
>JBIKWS010000626.1:0-3231 GCA_044356195.1 Cyanophyceae cyanobacterium | reverse complement strand
CGCTCACGACACTCCACCCGCCGCCCGCCACCACCTGCACCGGCATCGAAAGGTCGCGTCCAATCCGGCGGGTGCGGAGCCGCACCGGAACCTTCGCAGCGTGGGAGGTGGGTAATCCCGCCTGAGCCCATTCGCTGTCCGAGAACCGGAATGTCCCGTCGAAGTGGCCGTTGGCCTGCGTCATCCCCAGCACCCGTTCATGCGGGCCGAGGTGCAGGTGGAATCGCTTTCCCCGCTCCTTGTCCACAAGGAAGGGCGCGAGCCGACGTGCGACCAACGCCCGCGCCGCCGGATCCAAACCGTCGGGATCCACGCCCAGCCAGCGCCGCAGGAGTCGGGTCACGCCGGGGACCGTCGACGGTTCATAGACGCATCCTCGGACCCGCAACTTCCAATGCGTCCCCGACCGCCACGCCAATGCCGGATAGAAGTCCACGACCTCGTCCGGAGCGAGGTCGCCATCCAGTCGGTGAGCGATCCAGGTCAGCATCGAACAACCGCTTCAGTGGCCGAGGTATTCCTGGTTCGCCCAGACCACGTTCGGAAAAATCACGATCCGCTCCATCAACTGACCCGCTCCGGCAAACGTGATCTGCACCCAGAACTTCTGTTTTCCGCCCGCGGCGGCAGCGCCTCCGCCCGTGAGTACGTCCACCGGGTAGCCAGTGCCCGTGCTGGTCAACGGAGTCGGCGGCGGGAACGCCACCAATCGCCCGCGGGTTCCATCCGGCAACTGCTCGTACACCTCGTAACGCAGGCTGCGGGCAATCGGCAGTCCGCCTTCCTGTGGGCCAAACAGGGACAGGCGCAGGCTGGCTTTCGCATCGATTCCTGTCGGACGGCTCTTGAGAAAGATCGTGGGCCGCGGATGCACCGCGCCCGGTTGCACGTACACGGCGACATCCTTGATCGCGAGGGCCTCGTCGCAAAACATCCGATGATAATCGAACCGGACGACGCCATATCCCTCCATGCCCCATCCGCGTCCCCAGCTGTTCTTGATGATGAATCCCTCGTCCGTATAGCCAACGATCGTGACGGCATGGCCCCCGTAATCGTCCGGCTTGTCCGGATACGCCCGGCGCACCTGCACGCGTCCCGCGATGACATCCTCCACCAGTCGTGGACGCAGCAACCGTGCGGACGCGTAGGCATAGGCACGGTTGCTGATGGCATAGAGGAAACCTTCGGCAGGGGCGATCAGGCCGTTCTTGTAACCGCTCCAGTGCGGGGCATAGAGCTGGTTATATCCCACCGCGATGGCCCGATGTCCGGTGACCAGGAGTCGCTTGATGTTCTGGACGTCACCGGCCTCCGCATCCCGGAGGAAGACGGTGTTGCCAGGATCCACCGAGTACCGGGTTGTTCCCGCCCGCTTCACCAGGTCGGCAATGCCGGTCTTCCCTTCCTCGATGTACTTCTTCAGCAGGCTGTCGTCCTTGCTCCAGAGCCCCGCCTTCGGATCGTACGGAGCCACGCTCTCGTGCATGAACCCCGCCTTCGAAAGCATCTGCGGATAATACGACAGCAACCCTCCCGACCCAACGTCGCCCTCGCCGAGTTCCATCAGCTTCAGGAACCCATAGGCGCCCTGCTCGCTCACGTCCGCGGGGACGCCATCGAAGGTCTCGAACATGGCAGCCACCGAGAACGCCGTGCACGTGCCGCGGCCTCCCTGGTTCTTCACCGGCGACTGGTACGGCCGATAATCAAGGGTCAGCGGAAACAGTCCCTGAAGCACCGGGAGTCCCTGCGAATGACCCCCCATGCAGGTCGCCCAGAGACAAAGGAACATCCAGAAAGTCCCCGTGGATCGCCGTGCATCCCCCCGGAAAAGTCTTTTGCGGAACACATGCCGCTTCTAGGCCTCACCCCTGCCATTGGCAAGCCTGCCTCCCTGTGAGTTTCAACTCCCCACCGACATTTCCATCGACAGTCCCATCGCCCGCCTTACCCTCCCGCGCTTCTGATGAACAAGACTCCGCACGTCGCCGTGGTCGGGGCAACTGGCGCCGTTGGCATCGAGATGCTGAAGGTTCTCGAACGACGCCGCTTCCCCGTTGGCCAACTCACCCTGCTTGCCTCCGCCCGTTCCGTTGGCAAGAAACTGACCTTCGCCGGCAAGGAAATCACCGTCACGGAGCTCACCAAGGACAGCTTCAAGGGGATCGACATCGCCCTGTTCAGCGCTGGCGGATCCATCTCCCGCGAGTTCGCCCCCATCGCGGCCGCCGCGGGATGCGTGGTCGTCGACAACTCTTCCGCCTTCCGCCAGGACGACCGCGTTCCGCTGGTCGTGCCCGAGATCAATGCTGCGGATGTCCGGAACCACCACGGAATCCTGGCCAACCCGAACTGCACCACCGCCATCACGCTGATGGCGCTCTATCCGTTGCATCGGGCGTTCGGCGTGAAGCGCATCATCGCTTCCAGCTACCAGGCAGTCTCCGGCACCGGTGCCAAGGCCATCGAGGAACTCGAACGTCAGGTCCAACAGATCGCCGCCGGTCAGCCAATCACCCGCGAGGTCTATCCGTACCAGATCGCCTTCAACGTCCTTCCCCAGGTCGATTCCTTCCAGCCGGACGGTTACACCAAGGAGGAAATGAAGATGCAGAACGAGGGACGGAAGATCATGCACCACCCGGGATTCCGCGCCTCGGTCACCTGCGTCCGGGTCCCGGTGTATCGTTCGCATTCCGTCGCGGTCAGCGCCGAATTCGAGAAGCCCGTGACCGTCGAAGCCGCACGCGCGATCCTTGCGGGTGCTCCGGGCCTCGACGTCGTTGATGACCCCGCGAACCAGCGGTATCCCATGCCGCTGTTCACCTCGGAGAAGGACAACTGCGAGGTGGGTCGGATCCGCATGGACTGCGCCCTCGACAACGCCCTGTGCTTCTGGGTTTCGGGCGACCAATTGCTCAAGGGGGCTGCGCTCAATGCAGTCCAGATCGCCGAGGAACTCCTCAAACTCTGATCGATCCCACCACGAAAAAAGGCCCGGTTCCCTGCGGAACCGGGCCTTTTGCTGTCCGGATTCAACCCGGACTCCTTCGCCTATCGCAGCTTGTCGGGATTCAGTCCCAACAGGTCCTTCGGCAGGAACAACCCGTCCTTCCGAATCAGCGTGTCATCGAACCAGACCTCGCCACCGCCCCATTCCGAACGTTGGATCAGCACCATGTCCCAGTGCACGGCCGACTTGTTGCCGTTGCCCGGATCGTCATAGGC
>JBIKWS010000624.1:0-3232 GCA_044356195.1 Cyanophyceae cyanobacterium | reverse complement strand
ACGTACATCTCTAGGATTGCGTCCAGGACGTCGTACGGCGGCAGGCTGTCCTGATCGGTCTGGTTGGGACGCAACTCGGCACTGGGCGGCTTGGTGATCGTAGGCTCCGGGATGGGGGGCACGACGCCGCGCCGCACCGCGTCCTCGTTGATCCAGCGCGACAGTCGGTAGACCAATGTCTTCGGAACATCGCTGATGACCGCCAGCCCGCCGCACATGTCGCCGTAAAGCGTGCAATAACCCACCGCGATCTCACTCTTGTTCCCGGTCGTCAGCAGCAGCGACCCAAACTTGTTGGACATCGCCATCAGGATCACACCGCGCAGGCGCGCCTGGATGTTCTCCTCGGCCACGTCCTCGGGACGTCCGCCGAAGACTTCCTTCAATTGCCCCCTCACCGCATGGAACGGCGGCTGGATCGGAACCACGTCGTACTGGATGCCCAACGCCTCGGCCAACGATCGCGCATCATCCAGGCTGCCCTGCGACGAATACTGCGACGGGAGCGACAGCCCGCGGACGTTCTCAGCCCCCAGCGCCGCCACCGCCAGACAGGCCACCACGGCCGAATCAATCCCACCACTCAAACCCAGCACCGCCGAACGAAACCCACACTTGTGCAGGTAATCGCGGGTTCCCAAAACCAGCGCGCGATAGAGTGATTCCTCCACCGGGACCGTCCGTGCGGTCTGACCACCCGACATGTCCACGTCGATCACGCGGAAGTCCTCGGCAAAGGACTCCGCCTGCGCCAGCAACTGCCCCTTGCCGTCGAAGGCCACCGACTGTCCGTCAAAGACCAATTCGTCGTTTCCGCCGACCAGATTGCAGTAAACCACCGGCCGTCCCGTGCGCCGGGCAAGCCGGTGCAACAGTTCGTGCCGGGTGCGGTCCTTCCCCAGATGCCACGGCGACGCGGACAGGTTGAACAGCACTTCCGCACCGGCCGCCGCCAGCTCGCCGGCCGGATCCGGCCGGTAACGACGCTCCGGCCAGAGGTCAGCGTCGTTCCACACGTCCTCGCAGATCGTGATGCCGATGCGCCGCCCGTTGAAATCGACCGGGGCATTGACCGTGGCCGGCTCGAAGTAGCGATCCTCGTCGAAGACGTCGTACGTCGGCAACAGGGTCTTGTGGCGGATGGCCACCACCCGCCCCCGCTGCAGCAAGGCCGCTGCGTTGAACACCGGCCGGCCCGGACGCACCGCGTTTTCGTCGACGAATCCGACCAACAATCCCGTATCTCCCGTCGCCGTCGCCAACCGATCCAGCGCTTCGCGGTTGGCCTTCAGGAACGCAGGCCGCAACAGCAGGTCCCGCGGGGGATACCCCGTGAGGGCCAGCTCCGGGCAGACCACCAGTTCCGCCGACGCCTCCAGCCCGCGACGATACGCCGCAAGGATCCGGGCCTCGTTTCCGGCGATGTCGCCGACGATCTGATTCAACTGGGCAATCGCAACGCGCATCGGAAGGGCTCTGGTTCAGGGCAACCGCGCCAACCGCGCGAGCGTGGCGCGCAGCTCGCCCTTCGGCGTCGTCACCAGCGCACCCACGCCGACGTTGTTCCGCGTGAACCAGTCAGGTGCGGTTTCGAGGACGTACTGGATCCGGTCGGACTGGGAGGGCACGGGGGTTACGTCGCGCGCCTTCAACTGCACGATCTCCTGCACGACGCCATCCGTGTCGATGTACGCCGCGGCAATCGGGAAATCGACGTTCTTCATGTAGAACGAACGCTGCTGGCCAATCGCAAAGGCGAAGAACATGGCGTCATTGGTGCCGACCCCCTTGCGGTGCATCATGCCGGTCGCCACCTGCGTGATCGTGGTGCACAGCTCGGCGTCGAGTTCGTGCGGTCCGATGAGGAGCTTCACGATCGGCAGGTTGGTCTGGGCACGGTTGGAATGGAAGATGACCTCGGGCTCCGCGGCGGGTGCTGCGGGCGCTGGAGGGGTGGTGGGCGTGACTGGAGGGGTTGTGGGGGCGGGAGCCGTTGCGGTTCCCGCCGGAGCGGCGGGCGGCGGGGCCGAGGCTTGCCCCGGTTTGTCGCAGGCCGCCAGCAGCATCGCTGCCGAAGCCACCCATGCCACCATCCAGCTCGTTTTCACGAGGTGAGGTTGGAGCGCCGGCCTTCCCGGTTCCAAGTTCCAAGTTTTCCAGCTGTTCATGTCGCCCTCCGGGTTCAGGACTGGCTCAACCGCTTCACCGGCGCGTCAAAGTACAGGCCGTGCGCCTCCTTCAGGATCTCCGGGATCCGGTCCGCGAACGGGCTCCCCTGCAGAACCGCATCGATCCGCGCCCAGTCCAGTTTGGCCACGTGCTCACCGGGAAACCAGTGATCGGCGTTGCCCAGCATGTTGTAGCGGAACTTCGCCCAGTCGATCAGGTCGAAGGCCTTCGCGTAGGTCCAGATCCGCAGGATCTCCACCACGTTCACCTCGCCCGGCACCGAGAAATACTCGGGTAGCCCCGCCCACCACCGGCGACACCACTCCGCACCATGGACCCGTTCCAACTCTTCGCGCAGGCGCCGTTCGATCGGCCCCACCACGGCCGCCGCCCTTTCGTAATGCTCCAACCCGGCAATGTGCTCGTCGAAATCGGACGGCCGTGCCGCCCCCAGCGAAAGCGTGTGCACCTCGGGGCGCGCGAGACAGTAAAGGTCATTGAACTGCATTGGCGTCAGCGGCGCACACATCGCGCGCAACCGCGGGAGTTCAAGGTAGAGTTTCCCGCCCTTGTCGTTCGGGCTGATGATGAAGACGCCCATGTCCCGCTGCGCCGCCTCGGCCACGCACGCCCGGTTGAGGTCGTTCACGAAGTACCAGTGCAGGTTCACATAATCGAACTCGTCACTGCGGATCGCCGACGAAATCACGTCCGGCGTGGCATGGGTGCTGAACCCGACGTGCCGGACACGTCCTTCGCGCTGGAGTCGTCGGCAGACCTCGAGACATCCACCCTTCCGGAGGGTCTCGTCGAGATGCCCGGCGTTGTTGATGCCATGGATCGAAAGCAGGTCGACGTACTCGAGCTCGAGGTACCGCATCGAGGTCTCGAAGGTCTCCAGGAATTCCTTCGCCGTCGGCTTCGGCATGACCTTCGTCTGCACCACCAGCTTCTCCCGCGAAAACTGCTTCAACACAGGGGCCAATTGCATCTCCGACGACCCATAGCCGCGCGCGGTCTCGATGTGATGGATCCCGAGTTCCACCGACCGGTGGATGGTCGC
>JBIKWS010000623.1:0-3234 GCA_044356195.1 Cyanophyceae cyanobacterium | reverse complement strand
CGAACGGTGCGATGGGCGGGAAGGTGGTGACCGAGATCGTGCCGTTGCCGAAGTTCTATCAGGCCGAGGACTATCATCAGGATTATTTCCGGAATCATCCCGGCCAGCCCTACTGCCAGGCGGTGATCGCGCCGAAACTGCTGAAGTTGCAGAAGGCGGGGACGGTGCCGAAGGACGGAGGAGCCACGCGGTGAGTTGGCGGACGCTGCGATGGTTGTGGATCGCGGTGGTGGTGGGTGTCGCGGGTGGTTGGGCGCTCGGAGCAGAGGCTTCCGTGCGTCCCAACGTTGTCTTCATCCTGGCGGATGACCTCGGGTGGGGCGAGTTGGGGTGTTATGGGCAGCAGCGGTTGCGCACGCCCAACATCGACCGGTTGGCTTCCGAGGGCATGCGGTTTACCCGGCATTACAGCGGGGCCCCGGTGTGTGCGCCGTCGCGATGCGTGTTGATGACGGGGAGGCACCTTGGGAAGGCGGAGATCCGGGGGAACATCCAGGCGAAGGTGCGGTTCCCGGAATTCACGGAAGGGCAGCATCCGCTTTCGGAATCCGCGTTCACGCTGGCGCAGGCGTTCCGGAAGGCGGGGTACGCCACGGCGGCGATGGGGAAGTGGGGGTTGGGGCCGGTGGGCAGCACGGGGGATCCTGGGCGGAAAGGATTCGACCTGTTCTTCGGATACAACTGCCAGGCGGTGGCCCACAGCTATTACCCGGAGTTCCTGTGGCGGAACGCCGAGAAGGTGTCGGTCAACGCCAAGGCCGTTCCGGGACATCGGCGGCAAGCGCAGGGCGAGGTCCGGATGGAGGATCAACTGGGGGAGGTCTACGCCTCGCGGCCGATGGTGGCCGAGGCGGAGCGATTCATCGCCGGACAGAAGGAGAAGCCGTTCTTCTTGTATCTCCCGTTCATCGAGCCCCACGTGGCCATGCATCCGCCAAAGGAGACCGTGGATCGGTTTCCGAAGGAGTGGGACACGCAACCGTACCGTGGGGAACATGGGTACCTGCCGCATCCCCGGCCGCGCGCGGGGTATGCCGCCATGGTGGCGGAGTTGGACGATCATGTGGGGCGCGTGGTGAAGGCCATCGAGGTCGCAGGTCTGGCGGACCGGACCCTGGTGGTGTTCACCAGCGACAACGGCACGACGCATGCCGGCGGAACGACGAACTCGCACTTCCACATCGGCGGGGTGGACGCGGCGTTCTTCAACAGCACAGCGGGCCTCCGTGGGTACAAGGGCAGCGTCTACGAGGGCGGACTCCGTGTGCCGATGATCGTGCGCTGGCCGGGTCGGGTGGCCGCGGGAACGGTCAGCGATGTTCCTGGATATTTCGCGGATTGGTTTCCGACGCTGTGCGAGGTGGCGGGGTTGGAGCGTCCGGACGGTTTGGATGGGACGAGTCTTTGGCCGGTGATGAAGGGCGGCAAGGCGCCGCCGAGGAAGCCGATGGTCTGGGTGTTCCCGGAGTATGGAGGGCAGGTGGCGGTGAGGATCGGTGGGATGAAGGCGGTGCGACAACGTCTGGCAACAAAGAGTCCCGGAGCGTGGGAAGTTTACGATGTGGATGCGGATCCTGGCGAAACGCGGGATCTGGCGGCGGGCCGGGCCGACATCATCGGGAAGGCGGAACAGGTGTTGCGCGAAGAGGCGCAGCCGAATGCGGTGTTCCCGGTGGTGTTACCGGGGTTGTGAGGAGGAGTTTCCAGACGCCAGTTCCCAGCGGTCAGTCTGGTGCGAAGGACACCCTGAAGGCGGAGCGAAGACTCGCAACTCTGCAACCCCTCCGGGGTTGTTGCCCCTTCGTCAATTTCCCCGGGGTGCGCTTCGCGACCCCGGGCTAAATGCTGCAACGCCTCCGGCGTAAGGAGCACCCGCCGATTCAGTCGGGATCCGTCACACGATCCTTACCCTCAGGACCGGCCGCGGCGGACGGCGTCGATGATGGGGCGGTCGTTGGTGCCGCTGTCCCAGGTCAACTGGAGGAAGTCCTGCAGGGTGATGCCGCACTTTCGGAGGAAGGGGCGGTCGCCGCCGCATCCGTACATCAGTTCGGGCGGGAGTTCGCCGCGGAGCTTGAGGCGGGCCTTGGCGATGAGGCGCGGAAGCCACGCGATGCCGTCGACGGCGTCGGTCTTGGCGGGCAATGCCTTCAGGTTGACGCCGGGGACGGGTGGCAAGGATGCGGGCACCAGCGTGAGGTAACGGAACCGGATCCGTTGGACGGCGAGGACGGTGTCGAGGGTTGGATCGCCGCCATAGCCCTCGTGGTCCTCGATGAAGTCGAAGAGTTCCTGTTCGGTGCAGCCGATGGAAGCGAGGAAGGCCCGTTCGGAAGGTTCGAAGAGGCGGCTGGCGGATTGCCGGCCGGAGGCGAATCGCGCGAGGGCCTGGTGCCAGAGTTGGACGAACTGGGGTTCCCAGTCGAACGGGGCGTGGGTCGGGGTGGTGCTCATGGGGGGAAGGAGGTCAGTGCAGGACGATCATCGAGTTGGAAATGGGGGCGGGTTCACGGGGGGGCGCCCGCTGGGGGCAGCGGGCCTTCCATGATGGTCGTGGGCCCATGGGATCCGCTCAGCCCTGGGAAGCGTAGTAGGAATCCACCTTCTCGGCGACGTCCCGGTAGCTGATGTCGGCCTCGTAGATGATCTTGAACTGGTCGATGGCTTCCTCGCGTTTGGTCATCTTTTCCAGGATGGAGCCGAGTTGATAGTGGATCTCCTTCTTCTCGTCGTCGAAGACGATCTTCTCCTTGAGGGCTTCCTGGAGTTTGCGGGCGGCGAGGTCGTTCATGTTACGCCGCGCGAAACACTGGGCGAGCAGGACCATGGCGGCGATGCGCTTGTTGGGATTGTTCTGGGCCTTCTGGAGTTCGCCGATGGCCTCGGTGATGCGGCCAGCGCGCAGGTAGAGTTCGCCGAGATCGAAGCGGACGTGGAGATCGGTAGGATTGGCTTCGGCGCGACGACGTGCGTCCTCGAGGAGGAAGGTCTCGCGACTGGCCTGGATGGCGGCGACCTGGGCGGCGGCGTCCGAGGCACCGGGATCGACGCGGCTGGCCTGCAGATTGAACGCAGCGATACGCGCCTCCTGCATGGCCTTGAGGATGAGGGGATCGGAGACTCCACCGACATCGAGGATGCGCTGGTACCAGGCGATGGCGGCATCGTAGTCCTGCCGTTTCTCATGCAGGCCGGCGATGTCGCGCATGAGCTTGAGGTTGTTGCCCTCGGTGG
>JBIKWS010000622.1:0-3235 GCA_044356195.1 Cyanophyceae cyanobacterium | reverse complement strand
TGAGCGCAGCGCACAACTCGGATCGCTTTGCCCCGGTGCGGACGCAGCGGGTGCGGTTCACGATCCACAAGACCACCAATCTCGAACCCTGCATCGATGAGTTGGAGTTCTACGACACGACCGCGCGCAACGTGGCTCTGGCCACCTCCGGGACGCGCGCGACCTCGTCCGGCGATCGCACCGAACCCGACCGTCACGAACTGCGGTTCGTGAATGACGGCCGCTACGGGAACTCGCGCAGTTGGATGTCCAGCGAGATGGGCAAGGGCTCGGTGATGTTGGAATTTCCAGCCGCTTGCGAGATCGAACGGGTGGTGTGGGGCCGCGACCGGAACCGTGAGTTCGTCGATCGCCTCGCGACCGATTACACGATCGAGGTCGAGGTGGCTCCGGGTACCTGGCGTGTGGTGGCGGATTCCACCGATCGGCATCCGATGGACGCCCCTGCCGCGGTCCGTCTGGCCGGTGTCCTGGAGTCCAGCCTCACCGCCGCCGAGACCGCGACGGCGAATGCGTTGCTCGCGGAACGGAAGCACCTGGAAGGGCGCATCGGGAAGGTGACCCAGGCGCAGATGGCCTTCGCCGGGGTGTTCCGCAAACCCGACGACATCCGGCTCCTGCATCGCGGCGATCCCGAACAACCCCGCGACCCGGTCGTGCCGGCGGTGCCCGTCGTGCTGGGCGGACTGAAGATGGATCGCGAAACGGTGGAGTCCGACCGCCGGCGCGCCTTGGCAGAGTGGCTCGCCGACGCGGCGAATCCACTGACGGCACGCGTGATGGTGAATCGGATCTGGCAGGGACACTTCGGTGTTGGACTGGTGGAGACGGCCAGCGATTTTGGTCGGAGCGGGACGAAACCTTCGCATCCGGAATTGCTCGACTGGCTGGCGATGGAGTTCGTGCGCAGCGGGTGGTCGGTGAAGCACATGCACCGACGCATCGTGCTGTCTGCGACCTACCGCCAGTCGTCCCGGGTGGATCCCGTGGCCGCGACCCGCGACGCCGACGTGCGGTGGTTGTGGCGGTTTCCATCGCGTCGGATGGAGTCGGAGCCCATGCGGGATTCGATGTTGTGGGTGAGCGGCCGGTTGAACCTGTCGATGGGCGGGCGTGGCTTTGATCTCTTCAACAACCGGGGCGGCCTGACCGGGTTCCAACCGGTGGAGTCGTACGCCGGTGACGGCCTCAAGCGGATGATCTACGCGCACAAGGTCCGACGCGAACGGGAGGCGGTGTTCGGGGCTTTCGATTGTCCGGACGCCGGCCAGAGCACGGCGCGACGCCGGGAATCCACGACGCCGGTGCAGGCGCTGAACCTGTTCAACAGCCGGTTTACCGTGGAGCAGTCGGAAGCCTTTGCGCGTCGGGTGGCCTCCGAGGCTGGGACAGATCCGGCGCGACAGGTGCAACGGGCCTACGCCCTCGCCCTGGGTCGTTCACCCACCGCGACGGAGTTGGTGGAGATCGTTCCGGTGGTCCGTGACCACGGCGTCGCGGTCCTCGCCCGGGCGCTCTTCAACAGCAACGAGTTCCTGTTTGTACCGTGAGGGGGAGTTGCCAGTTGCCAGTCCCCAGTTCCCAGCTTCACCGCCGCGTGAGGGCACGCGGCCTACATTCGTCGGCTACGAGTGAGAGGTAGCAGCCAACGTCAGGAGGCTGTGAAAAGGGATAAGCCGTTGTTGAATCCGAAAGGGGGAAGAAGCTGGTGCATCCGCATGGAGTTGAACCATGAACCTTCTGATCCGTAGTCAGATGCTCTATCCAATTGAGCTACGGATGCACTGAGCGGGCGGACGTTAGGAATCGGGCTCCGTTGGAGCAAGCCCTTTTTCCGTTTTGATCAACTTCGTATGCATTTTCGGACGGGGCGGTGCCCGTGCTGCACAATGCAGGCACGCGGCGCAAGTCCGTCGGCACGGGACACGCGTTCCTTCACTTCAGCTTCCCGAATACAGGCACCGTTCGCCTGGAGAAGGGCATCCTGAACTTCCGTCAGGGATGCGTTCAGATTGTAGGATCCCTCGAACTGGCTGGCGGGGAAGGCGAATGTGAGCCTTGGGATTCCGAACTCCATGTCCGGTGCCATATTCATCAACGCCTACAACGGGTGCGTCAGCTTCCGTGGTGATCGTGGACGCCAATACCGCGCATGTGGCCGGCGACAATGGCCTGCTGTGCATCACACGGGACGGCGGTCAGACGTGGGAACCGCTCTGGGCCGGGGGAAATGCATCCTTCGGTGCTTTGGCGCGCTCGGGTGTCCGTGCCGTCCTGTTCGGTGCCCGCGGTAGCAGATTCAATTTCAGCGTGCCGAACCAGGTGCTGAACCCAGATGCGACCATCCGCATTACGCGACCGCTGGACACGCGGCAGTTCTTCGCGTGCTTCCTCATCGATATCACTGCGGAGGTTCGGGATGCCGATGGATCGGTGCCCCACATCCGGATGCCGGGGCCGGGTTCCGAAACTCGGTAAGGATCAGCCCGGCTTTCCGGCGGCGCGCAGGAGGGGTTTGAACTGATCCCTCCAGCGCCCGATCGCAGCCTGGTCGAGTCGGATCTGGAACGGATGTGTCTTGTGGATCCATGCGCGGATCCGCTCCAGATCCGTCCGCACGACGGTGGGCAGGCCCCAGTCCTTCCCCATCTCCTTGGCGCGGTTGTCGACCTCGAGGATGAGCCCGCGGCGACCGTGGTTCAGTGCAAAAATGCCGCCGTGAAGACGGGTCCCGATGTAATCGAGGGACGGAGCCTCGGTGAGGAACTTGTGGAGCGAGTTGAAATCCCGATCCAGGATCGTCCATCGGTTCTTGAACCCAGCGAGGTACTCCAAATCGTATTTCCCCTGAGGAAACACGTAGATCTGCGAATACTCCCGGCTCAGGAGATCGGCAAGGGCATGATCCGCCTCGGGGTTGCGCTCGAAGTCGGTGAATGTCAGCAGGACGGCTTTGCCCTTGGATTGCGGGAAGCTGGACTCCGATTTTCCGTCCAGAGGCCAGATGGATGGGCAGCCGGTGTTGACAACGTTCTGCCATCCGGCTGTCGCCAGGTGTTGGCGGGTGTACGCGTCTCGAGTCGAGTGGATGCCTCGCCGGCTGAACAGGAACCGGAAGAAAATGCGGGTGTAGAGGTTCGGAGGGGGCTGGTATTTCCACCAGCCGGCTCCGAGCAGGATTGCTTTGCGGACGCTTGGCGCATGGCGGATGGAGATCGCCCATTGCCGGTACTTG
>JBIKWS010000621.1:0-3236 GCA_044356195.1 Cyanophyceae cyanobacterium | reverse complement strand
GGCGGTCCGCCTTCTCCAGTGCCACGTGGAGCAGTTGCAGCGATTCATTGGCCGGATCGCAGAAGCCGGATACGAGTTCCACGAAGACCTCGTGGGTCAGGGCGGCACTGACCTCGGTGGCGACCGCAGGATCGATGAGCGGCAGTGTGGAACCCAGCGGGCAGGGATCCTCGTCTGCTTCGGGGTTGGCTTGCGTGGAATCGGAAACCGGGGCTTCCCGGCCAAAGTGGCGCGCCAGGGCCGCGACCAGATCGCTGGATTGGATGGGCTTGGTGAGGAAGTCGTCCATGCCGGCCTTGCGGGCGCGGTCGCGGGATTCCGCGAAGGCATCGGCCGTGAGCGCGATGATGCGGATCGCGGACTTGGGGGCGGGCAAGGCGCGGATGGCGACGGTGGCCTGCAACCCGTCCATGATGGGCGTGTGCACGTCCATCAGGATGACGTCGTAGTCGCCCTCCTTCATGGCCTCGACGGTTTCGTGGCCGTTCTCGCAGAACCGGGCGCGATGGCCCAGTTGCTGGAGTAGGACGGTGAGGAACTTCCGGTTCACCGGGTTGTCCTCGGAAACCAGGATGCGCAGGCTGCCGACGTACGCCGAGGCGGCCGGCACGGGTGCCTGATCCGTCCGCGGCTTTGCCGGCTTCAAGGGGACACGAACGGTGAATGTGCTGCCCTGATTCAGGCGGCTGGTCGCCTGGATGTCGCCCCCCATCAGCCGCGCCAACTGACGTGAGATCTCCAGCCCAAGGCCCGTCCCGCCAAAGCGGCGCACGCGCCGTGAATCCCCCTGCGAGAACCGCTGGAACAGCCGTTGCAACGTGGCTTCGTCCATCCCGATGCCCTCGTCGCTCACGGCGAACTGGACCTCGCGGGTGCCAATCGCATCCATGGCAGGACCGGCCGACACCTGGACTCGGACCTGACCGTGTTCGCTGAACTTGATGGCATTGCCGATCAGGTTGAAAAGGATCTGCTTGAGCCGGGTCTCGTCCGCTTCCACCCAGACCGGCAGGTCTGAACCGATGTTGACGCTCAAGGTCAGGTTCTTGGCTCCGGCCTGCGCGTGCATCAGCGATTCCACCGAATGCAGCAGCAAGGGCAACTGGACGGACTCGGGCTGGAGCTCCAGTTTTCCGGACTCCAGCTTCGAGATGTCGAGGATGTCGTTCAGGATGACCAGCAGATGCCGTGCGGACAGTGAGGCCGTGTCGATCAGGTCCGTCTGCTGGCTGTTCAGGCGGGTGTCGCGGAGGAGGGAGAGCATGCCCAGGATGCCCTGGAACGGCGTCCTCAGCTCGTGGCTCATGTTGGCGAGGAAATCGCTCTTGGCCTGGTTGGCGCATTCGGCTTCGACACGCGCCTGCCTCAGGTTCGCTGCCAGGGTTTCCAGTCCCCGACGGCGTGATTCCAGCTGCCGGATCTGGGCAACCACCAGTCCGGCAAAGGCGAGTGTCAGCGAACATTGGAACACCGTCAGCCCCACCCCCAACTGCTGCTGGGTCCGGACCGCGTCGTTCCGCTCCTGCACATGGCTCGCAATCTCATGCGAGGCGAACATCGAGAGAGCGCGCAGCGGCTCTTCCAGGGCGTTCAACTCATCGCGCAGCCGTGTCCACCCATCTTCCGCCGGAGCGGTGTTCACCGTTTCACCAATGACCGGATCCATACGGGCGATCATCCCGTCCAACCGTTCGATCGTCGCCAGGTAGTCGGGTGTCTCGGGGAGGACATTGCGCGTCACGGAAGGCCGGACCACGTCCACGCGGCTGACGAAGATCTCGTAACGGGCCTGGACATCCCGGAAGGGAATACTCCCGGGGTGTCGAAGTTCGTCCTCGACCAGTCCAACGAGGCGCATCTGCTCGTTCTCGAGCTTGTGGAAGCTCCACGCCAGGAAGTCGTCCTTGAACTGCGACTTGCCGCTGATGAGCACCGTGGCCCGCCACTGGACGTACCCCACCGCGCCAAATGCCAGGATCAGCACGAATCCAATACCCGCCAGCCACACCCGGAATGGAAACCCGGGAGCGGCAGCCGTGGATTCCGCGGCGGCAATCAGCGGATCTCGATGGCTTTCAGCTGCCATGCGGCTCGGCCGTAATAAAGCGGGGATTGCAGGGTTTCCGAAGAGTCGAACGGATACATGATGAACAGCGGGCCCTTCTCACGCACCGTCATCGGCTTCCCATCGGCCAGGCGGGCGACGATCACGTCGTACTTCTCGATGTCCTCCATGGGAATCTCGACCATGTAATCGTTCAGGGCGATTGCCCGGATGGATTTGCCCGAGGATTTGACCGCTGCCAGCACATCGCGCAGGCGGGGACCGGTGTATTCCCGGACCTCCTCGTGCCATGGCGTTCGGGTTTTCAGGCGGTGTTGCGGGAGCTTCTCCAGCATCGCCATGTCGAACTCGGCCTTGGTCTTGCCCTGGTTGGCTTCGCCGATCAGGCCGGTCAGGGTGAGGATCACCTTGCCCGAGGGCGCATCCAGCGCCTGCACCGCCAGCATTCCGCACAGGACGACTACGGGCACCAGCGATCGCCGGAGCCACACCCCCACTGCCACATGAATCACTCGCCTCATGGTCTTGTATGCCACGACAACCAGAATCCCCCCTCTCCTCGTCGCGTCACCGCAACCTATCCATGGGAAACGCGGCCTTCAACCCCGTCGTCTGGCCTGTAGTGGATTAACCACGTGTAACCGCAATCCCGTATTCCGCAAGGGATGTCTTCCTGCGCCCAGGACCGCACGGCCGACGGCCGGTGCGTGGCATTCCGCCGGGTGGGGGCACCCGGCCTCCAATCTGAAGGCCGCATGCCCTCACGCGGCGGGGTGCAGAAAACCCGCACGTCTCCCTTCCGTGGTCCATCAAGTAATTCTCCCTTCTGCGGACTTGGGCTACCTTGGCCCCGTGACGACGTCCTTCCTTCTGGACCGCAGCGAACTTCGCGACCTGGCCGCCAAGGTCGAGGCCGGGCAACGCCTGGACGAATCCGAGGCCCTCCGCCTGTTCGAGACGCGCGACCTCAATGCCCTCGCGCTCCTTGCGGACCGCGCCAACCAGCGCCGGAACGGATTGCGCGCCTCCTACATCGTCAACCGGTACATCAACTACTCCAACTACTGCATCCTGAGCTGCCAGTTCTGCTCGTTCTCGCGCAAGAAGCGGGATGCGGACGGATTCGAGCTCTCGATCGACCAGATGGTCGCCAAGGCCCGCCAGGCCCTCG
>JBIKWS010000620.1:0-3237 GCA_044356195.1 Cyanophyceae cyanobacterium | reverse complement strand
GTCCGAATCCTCACCATCGAGACCGTAGGCGCGTGAGCCCACCGTGCAGCGGTAGATCACGTAGTCTTCGAGGTCGAAGCCGGGCTGGGTGGGTGCGGAGGGAAGACGATCCTTGAAGTGCTTCAGGACCTCCACCTCCGCGCGGTCCAGGGAGGCCTCGAATCCGTCGGGAAACCGGACAAGGAATCGGGTCTCCGTGCCGGTGGGCGTGCGGGTGACGACACCCACGGCCCCGCGTGGATGCACCAGGGAGTTGTTCGTGCCGCGGACCTCGACGAGCGAGACGACCTGCGTTCCGGCAAAGATGTTGTGGGGTTGATGCATCGTTGGATTACGTGCGCCGGTACACCTTGTGGAAGGCGGCCTGGTCGGTGGGCTTGATCACCATTTCGTCGATGCACACGTGGGCCGGTCGGGAGGCCATCCAGACCATGGCCTCGGCAACGTCCTGCGCCTGGAGCGGATGGACGCCGGCGTAGACCTTGGCGGCGCGGGTGTCGTCGCCCTTGAAGCGCACGCTGGAGAATTCGGTCTCGGCCATGCCGGGATCGATGGAGCCGACGCGGATGCCGGTGCCGTTGAGTTCGAGGCGGAGGGCTTGGGTGATCGAGCGTTCGCCGGCCTTCACGCCACAATAGGCGGCACCGCCCTCGTAGGCGGCGTGGCCCGCGATCGACCCGACATTGAGGATCCAGGCACCCGCGTGATGCGGGATCCGAGGGAGGAGCGCGCGGGTCACGCGGATCAGGCCAATGAAGTTCGACTGCACCATGGCCTCTACGTCTGCGTCCTGCGCCGTGGCGACCGGGTCGAGTCCGTGGGCTCCGCCGGCGTTGTTGATGAGGACATCAACGGTTGGCGTGATCCCGGCCAACCACGTTGCGAAGGCTTCAACGCTTTCGGTGGAGGCGACGTCGAGGACGTGGGGGTGGGCCGAGGCGGCTCCCGCGGCAACGACCGATTCGGCCACCTGCTGCAACCGGTCCAGCCGACGCGCCCCGAGGACGACATGGCAACCGGCCTGGCCAAAGGCCACCGCCGCGGCCGCGCCGAATCCACTCGAAGCGCCCGTGATGACAATCCAACGACCCGAAAGGTTCATTGCTGCCTTCCCTCGATGGCGGAGAGGAGGATGGCGGCGGCGAGGAGGAGTTGGGGGGTGACGACGGAGCGGGCCTCGGGGAGGAGTTCGACGCGGAGCTTGAAGATGAAGGGATTGAAGTTCTGGCGGAAGTGGGCGATGGGCTGGCCGCCGACAGTGACGGAGAAGGCCTGAGGAATGAGGTTGGTCAGGAGCCGTCGGAACAGGGCGAGCATCATGCTGTCCTCCTGGATGACGCCGATGGGTTGGTCGTGGGGATCAAGGAGTTCCCAGTTGTCGCGGACGAGGGAGGACCAGCCCTTGCGGCGGAGGCATCCGACCTTCGTGCCGGATTCGGAATCGAAGACGTCGTAGGCGGCGCTGAAGTCGAGGATCTGGCGCGCCTTGATGAGCATGCGTTCGTGGGATTCGGAGACGTCGGTGTAGATGCGGATGTCCTCGCGGAGCTTGAAGGCTTTCTGCCGGCTGAACATGACGACCTCGCCGGCGGTGTTATAGACATGGAACTGGGCGGCAAAGAGGGTGAAGACCTTGCGCCGGATCAGGTACTCGTTTTCAGAATAGACGTCGGACATGGGTGGAAAGGGCTGAGTGTCGGGGCGAAGCTTCCCGAATTTCCGGGATTGGTAAAGGTGGGTGTTGCGGGAGGTAACAGGTCGCAAGCCGGATATCGACGACTGCGCGGGGGCGTGGGAAGCTTCGCAGGGCGTCAGCCCATCCATGAGCATCATCGAACGCGTTGCGAAGCCGGAGTACTGGTATCAGCCGGGGCAGATGTTGCGCCGAATCCTTCGGCGCGGCCCTCTTCCTGAAGTGGCCGAAGTGATGAGTCCCTGGGGGCTGCCGATGCGGGTCCGTCCCACCGAGACGGTGGGGCATGCGATGTATCACCTCGGGGTGCTGGACCTGGCAGCGTGCGAGGTGGCATGGCGGTTGTTGGAGCCGGGTGAGACCGCGATCGATGTGGGTGCGAACATCGGGGTGTTTTCGGGGTTGCTGGCCCGTCGGACCGGGGTTTCCGGCGAGGTGCTTTCCCTCGAGCCGCATCCACGGATCCACGCGGAGTTGGCCCGTCATGTGGGTGAATGGGCCCGGCTCGGGATTCCCATGGCGAAGATCCGGCTGATTTCGGTTGCGGCGAGCGACAAAGCTGGGGTGGCCGATCTGTTCGAGCCAGAGAGCTTCGACAACAACGCAGGCTCGGCGAGTCTCGAACCGACGGGGAGCGGAAGCAGTCATCGGGTCCAGACCGACCGGCTGGATCAGATCCTGCCGAAGGGAAAGAAGTTTGGCGTGGTGAAGATCGATACCGAAGGACATGAGCCCGCGGTGTTGAAGGGAGCCGGGGCGATGCTGACGGACGGCACGTTCCGGGACATCGTGTTCGAGGAGCATGGAACCCCACCGACGGAGACCACGCGGATCCTGCTGGATGCCGGATACACGCTGTTTTTCATCGGCCGTTCTTTTCGCGGACCGAAGCTGACGCCTCCGGAGGAACGTTCGTCGCTTCCGCAGTGGTTGCCCCCGAATTATCTCGCGACGCGGGATCCAGCGCGCGCGTTGAGCCGCTGCCTGGCGGCGGGATGGAATGTGCTGCGAGGCTGAGCTGTTTTCCGTACAGGAGGGATTCCTGGCTCGGGTTGGGCCCATCCACCTTGTAGCTGCGTGAAGCCCGCCGGGTGGGGCACCCGGCCTACAGTTGGAGTTCCAAGCGGCCAGAGCGCCCGCCTTCCGAGGGGGTGGCTGCCGCCTTGCAAAAGATGGGATTTTCGCCAGAACTGGTGATGAAGGACGGTCCGCAAATGCAACCTGCGAACCGGGGCGTCCCTGAAACACCATGAAAACCGCGACTCCGTTCCATCGACGCGCCTCTGGGCGTTGGCTTCCCTGGCTTGGGCTTCTGATGGGTGTCTGGACCTCGATGCTGGCCCAGACGTTGCCCGGCGGAATCCCTGCCACTGTCCGTCTGCTGCATCCATTTTCGGGGATGACGTTTCGTCCGGAGAGTGTTCATTTTGAGGCGATTGCGGTGGATCCGGATGGCGGTCCCCTGACGCGGGTGGAGTTCCTTGCCGGGGACGTGGTGGTGGCGGTCTCGGATCGTTCGGGCGACGTGTTTCCGACGGTGATCG
>JBIKWS010000051.1:0-11414 GCA_044356195.1 Cyanophyceae cyanobacterium | reverse complement strand
CTCGGAGCGGTAGTTCTCCGCCTGACGCAAGGCCTGGAACATGACGAAGGGATGGAGCGCGAGTGGATTGTATCGCTTGTCCTTCGGCATCTGCTCGGCGGGGATCCGTTCCAGTTGCGTCTTGAAGGTGTTGTATTGGGCACCGGACTTGAGTTGGCCGGAAGCCACGAGCTCGCGGATCAATATCAGATTCCGGATCTTGGAGATCAGGCCGTAGAGAAGACCGATCTCGGACTTCTTCTTGTCCGCCCCGGTCCGGATTTCCCAGAGCTCTTCATCAAGGGTGCGCAGGGCCTTGCCGAGGTTTCGGTCGCCGAGGGCCTCTGCAAGGGCAAAGGCCTGGGCATTTTTCTGGCGTGCTGTGACCGCTTCGATGTCGGCGCGGGTGACTTCGGGACGTTCGCCAGCGTACAGGATGAGCTTCTCGCACTCCTGGGAAAGGAGTCGGAGGTTTGGGCCGGTCCGCGCGACTAATTCCGCCAGCGCCTCGTCCCCGATGGTCCGGGCTCGACTGCGGAAGACACGGATCGCTTCGGTCTCGGCCTTCGACACCCAATCCTTGTCGTCGGCGCTGAGCGCGACGAAGAGTTCGACCACCCCGAGCTTCTCGATGGTTTTGAAGAAGGTGCGGCGCTTGTCGGGCTTTGTGGCTGAGATCAGCAGTCGGACGCCATCCCAGCGGAAGGCCTTGAATTCGTCGGCGAGTTCGCCAAGGGCTTCGGTCACCGCCCCGGAAGCACTGGTGCGATCCTCGCCGAGGAAGGAGCACGACTGGAACCAGACGAGCTTCGGTCCGCCGAAGAAGGGCAACGTCTGCAGCGCTTCGCGGAGTCGGCCTATGGCCGAAAGGGCGTCGGACGAGTTGCTGGCGGAGGCGTCGAGGATCTCGTGATCCATTCCGCCGGCCGCCTTGCGCCAGATCTCCCAGACCTGGCGTGCCCGCTGCTGGATGCTGAAGTCATCATCGCCTCCGACAAGGAGGATGGGGGTTGTCTCCGCGGAGTGGGATGCGGTCGGTCGATCCGAGGAGGCGGCGGCGCGGGCCATGGGGTTCAGCTGGGTTCGGATCCGGAAGCACCCGTCTCATCGTCCTCGTTGTCACCGTCCTTTTCCCGCTGCTCGTTGAGCCGGGTCAGCACCTCGGTCATGTCCTCCACTTCTTCGAACAGACGACGGGTGACGTAGACGGGGCGGTGCGAAGCGGCGGCGATGGCAAGGCAGTCCGAAGGTCGGGCATCGAGTTCGACGAACTTCTGCCCGATCTCGTTTTCCTGTTTCAGGATCAGGCGTGCGAAGTACGTGGAATTCCGAAGCTCGGTGATGACCACGCGTTCGACGGTAATGCCGAAGCCCTGGAAGATGTGGCCGATGAGATCGTGGGTGAGTGGGCGGTCCTTGGGGGTGCCACGGAGGGCCATTCCGATGATGGCGCCCATGTTGTGCTCCACCTGGATGACAAAGACCTTCTCATCATTGCCCACGAACAGGGCGACGCCGCTGTTCGCGGGAAGGATGCCCCGGATCTGGACCGGTACGACCTCCTGCTTCATGGACGGAGGTTGAAACCGGTGGCGGGCATGGGCAAGCCTGCAAGTCCACCTTTCCGTGGGTGTCCTCCAGGATGGCCGCAGACGAGGCGAAGTCGGGCCACCGGGATTGTCTGGCATCGGATGGATGGGCAATCTGGCCTCGCCACTGGAATTCATCCGTTGTGACCACACCGATCCGAAAAGTATCGCACCCGCCTGTGCTGGCGAAGCCGAGCCCTCAAGTCTCCCTGTCGAGTGAAGAAGGACAGTCATGAACCTCCCAGACCCACCTGACCTGCATCGACTGCGCGCGGCGCAAGGCTGGCTTGAACTGGGCCTGCCTTGTGAGGCTGAGCAGGAATTGTCCGGATTGGGGGACGCTGCGAAGGAGCATCCGGCCGCACTTGAGATCGGCTGGGCAACTGCGGCCGCTCAGGCCCGCTGGGATCATGCATTTGTTCTAGGGGATCGCCTTGTTGGGCTCGATCCGACCATGGTTTCGGCGTGGATCCATCGGGCCTATGCCGCCCGACGGATGCCGGGAGGTGGTCTGGAACGGGCGTTGGCAGCGTTGCTGCCCGCCGCCAACCACTTCCCCGAAGAACCCATGGTGGCGTACAATCTTGCCTGCTACCTCATCCGCCTTGGTCGCATCGAGGAAGGCTGGCGGTGGTATGCAGAGGCGGAGGTCCGTGGTGATCCGGTCCAGATCCGCAAGCAGGCGCTTCAGGATGATGACCTTCTGGAGATCTGGGGGCGGATCCGGGAGTTGGGATGACGGCGGCAAAGGATGGGATGACTGGTTCCTGATGGGCGACAGGACGACAACGTGCCCCGAGAGTGTGATCGGGGGCTGTTTTGCAGAAAAGTGATGCCGGGGTTCCACCCTAGGGGGCGACAATGGTGGCTCCGAATAGGGGAAACTGGCCTGCCGATTCCATTGCAAGGTGGTCCGGGACGCTTGACTTCCACGGACGTGCATGACACTCCGTTCATAGTGTTGCGAGGATCCGGGCATCAAAGGAACCTTGGTGCCATCGGCTCCCCGATGGTCCGGGTGATTTGAATTCCCCAACTCCACCCCGGTCCACGGCCCGTTGATCACACGCAACATTCACTGCCACCAACCCGTAAGCATTGTCAGCAAAGCAAGATATGAACATTAGGACCCACTCCGGCCTGTCGCTGGGGCTCGCGGCGGTCATCACTGCCCTCGCCCTCCCTGCGATCCAAGCTCAAGAGAGCGACCGCGAGATGCGGACGCGCGACCGCCAGAACTACGAAGTGCTGGTGGGTGATTATTACACGGGCCGTTCGCCCTATTTCCGCGGTTCGGCCAAGCCTGAGCCCACCCCCGTTGTTGTTGCGCAAGCCAAGCCCGCCCCGGCTCCCAAGCCGGCCGGACCTTGCAGCACCACGACGACTGGCTTGGTCAACCTGACCAAGACCATGCCTGCCGAGGCGACCCTCGGTGAGCCTTTCACCTACGAGCTGAAGCCCATGGCTACCGGCTGCGCAGGCAACGTCATTGTCACCGACACTCTCCCTGACGGGGTTTCGCTGGTGAGCACCTCCCCGCAGGCGACCGTCAACGGCAACCAGCTGGTCTGGAACCTTGGCAACCTGGACGCCGGCGAGAGCAAGACGCTCAAGGTGACCGTCAAGCCCGAGAAGGAAGGCACCCTGTTCGCCTGCGCGACCGTGAAGGCGGATCCCCGCGTATGCGCCCAGACGGTTGTGGGTCGCCCGCAGTTGGCGATCGACAAGACCGGGCCTGAGATCGCCCAGCTGGGTTCTGATGTGGACTACAACGTCACCGTCAAGAACACCGGTACCTCGGTGGCCAAGAACGTTGTCGTGACCGACAAGTATCCGGCTGGCCTCGGTGGCGTGGCTGAGAAGACCTTCAACGTCGGTGACCTCGCCCCTGGCCAGTCCCGCTCGATCCCTGTGAAGCTGAAGGCGGCTGAGCGCGGCCGTCATTGCAACGTCGCCGTGGCCACCTCCAGCAACGCTGGAACGGTTCAGGACGACGCCTGCACGACGGTTGTGAAGCCCGGCCTCAAGCTGGTGAAGACCGGCGACGACAAGCGCTTCATCAACAAGCAGGCCACCTACAAGCTCGTGGCTTCCAACACGGGTGACACCGAACTGACCGGCGTGGTTGTGACCGACACCGCTCCTCCTCAGACGAAGATCGTCAGCGCTCCTGGCGCCTCCATCGCCGGCAACACGGCGACCTGGAACGTCGGCTCGCTCAAGCCCGGCGAAAACAAGGAATTCAGCGTCGTGCTGACCTCCACGCAGGCCGGCCGCTGGTGCAACGTCGCCAGTGTCAACACCGCCCAGGGTCTCCGCGAGAACGCCGAAGCCTGCACGGTCTGGACGGGTCTGTCCGCCATCCTCGTTGAGCTGGTTGACGATCCCGATCCGATCCAGGTCGGCGAGACCACGGTCTACACCATCCGCATCACCAACCAGGGCAATGCGGACCTGACGAACATCAATACCGTTGCCCAGTACGTGAAGGAAGTCACCCCGGTGTCCTCGCAGGGCGGCACGGTTGATGGCAAGACGGTCAAGTTCCCGACGGTGCCTCGCCTCGGCTCGAAGCAGTCCGTGACCTACACCATCACCGGCAAGGGTGTGGCTGAAGGTGACCATCGCCTCAAGGTGATCGTGACCGAAGACCAGCTCCTCGCCCCGGTCGTTGAGGAAGAGTCGACCCGCGTCTACTAAGACCTGAGTCCATCGAATTCAGAGAGCCGCTCCGAAAGGGGCGGCTCTTTTTTTGTTTCGACCCGGAACGGGCGTCGGCGACACGGTTCGCGCGTGAACTTCCCCTCCTGGATCCTGATGGCCCTGCTGGGCTGGGCGATGATGCTCTCGGGGGAGCGGATCGTGGCGTTGGATGCCCAGCCGCCGCCAAGGGTGCACAGTGACGAAGAACTGCTGGAGCACATCGAACGGAGCGCCTTCGACTACTTCCGCCTCGAATGCAATCCGACGAATGGGTTGGTCCGTGACCGTTCCACGCCTCAATCCAAATGCAGCATTGCCGCTGTCGGGTTTGGTCTGAGTGCGTGGTGTATCGGTGTTGAGCGGGGATACGTATCCCGGGTAGAGGCCGCGGGGCGGGTTCGCATCACTCTGCAGACCTTCTTGAAGGGAGCCCAAGGCGATGCTGTCGAAGGGGTCATTGGCCATCGCGGGTGGTTCTATCATTTCCTGGAAATGGAGACGGCGACCCGGGCCTGGAAGTGCGAGTTGTCCTCGATCGACACAGCCCTTTTCCTCGCTGGAGCGGTCGATTGTGCCCGGTTTTTCAATCGAATCTCCGAAACCGAACGTGGGATCCGCAGGGATGTGGACCAACTCCTGCGTCGTGTGGATTGGCACTGGATGTGTGACGGGGCCGATGTCCTGTCGATGGGATGGCACCCGGAACGCGGGTTCATCCCGCGGTGCTGGGTAGGCTACAACGAGGCGATGATCCTGTATCTCCTGGGGATCGGAGCGGCAGAGAACCCACTTCCTCCCACGGCCTGGCAGGCGTGGACCCGGGGCTATGTCTGGAGCTCGCACCATGGGCAGGAGTACCTGGATTTCCCCCCGCTGTTCGGCCATCAATACTCGCACTGTTGGATCGATTTCCGGGGTGTCGCGGATGATTCGATGCGCGGTCGACGTCTGGATTACTTCGAGAACTCGCGTAGGGCAGTACTGGCGCAAAGGGCCTACTGCATAGCCAATCCGGGAAAGTTCCGCGGGTACGGTCCGTTGCTTTGGGGGATTACTGCGTGTGATGGTCCCGGGGGTTACAGTGCCCGGGGTGCCCCACCGGCGGAGAATGACGATGGAACGCTCGCGCCCACGGCGGTGGGAGCGAGCCTGCCCTTTGCACCTGAGGCTTGTCTGTCCACGCTCCGCAATCTCCACGAGCACTGGGGCGATCGCCTTTGGACGAAGTACGGATATCGGGATGCGTTCAATCCGACCAAGGACTGGGTGGCGGAGGATGTCCTTGGGATTGATCAGGGCGCGATGATGCTCATGATCGAGAACCATCGCACGGGTGCGGTGTGGAAACGGATGATGGGGCACTCGGTCATTCGCCGTGGAATGCGCCGGGCTGGATTTCGACGGTTGTAGAAGGATTTGGGATTGAATCGCAGGCATCGATGGTGGTCGAAGAGAACGGAATCACCCTTGGAATACGCATGAACGCACTCATTGGATACGGCATGGCGGTTGGTCTGGCCTGCGGGCTGCAGGTATTGGCCGCGGATAACTGGGCGCAATGGCGGGGGCCTAGCTTCAATGGAGCCACCACGGCAAAGGGGTTGCCCGCTTCGCCCACGATGGATCAGGTCTTGTGGTCGGCGCCCTTGCCTGGACCGTCGGGGGCGACGCCGATCGTCTGGAACGACCATGTGTTCATCCACACGCCCGACGAATCCGGGAATCTTTCCCTGATTGCGTTCAACCGGGTGGATGGGAAGGAACGGTGGCGGCAGGAAGTTGGGATCGGCAACAAGGACAAGGGGCGGAACAACATGGCCGCACCGTCACCGGTGACGGACGGGAAGTTGGTGATCTCCCTCTTTGGCACCGGGGATCTGGCGGCATTCGACATGGACGGGAAGCCGGTGTGGAAGCGCAGCCTGGCCAAGGATTTTGGGCGGTTTTCGGTGATGTGGATCTACGGGAGTTCGCCGCTGCTCTACATGGGACGCCTTTACATCCAGGTGCTCCAGCGGTCCCCGATGCCCTCGGATTACCCGCTCTTCGATGGGAAGCCGGAACGCGAGTCCTTCCTTCTTTGCATGGATCCAACCACGGGAAAGGACCTGTGGAAGCAGGTGCGGGCCACGGACTCGACGCTGGAAAGTCAGGAATCCTACGCCACCCCAATGCCCTTTGAGGGCAAGGATGGGACCCAGTTGCTGGTGGTTGGAGGTGATCATGTCTCGGGCCACGCATTGGCCGATGGAGCCGAGGTCTGGCGGGCCCGGTTGTACGAGAAGCGGGACGACTGGTACCGCATCGTCACCTCTCCGGTGTCGCATGGCGGGATGATCTACGCGGCGGGTCCGAAGGGACAGCCGGTCGTGGCGTATCGTGAAGGTGGGAAGGGCAACGTGACGACATCCCATGAGGCGTGGCGGTTCACGGAGAGCCCCACCGACTGGAGCACGCCTCTCGTCATGGACGGCAAGCTGTTCGTTCTCGATGGGGGCAAGAAGGTGCTCAGCCGATTGGATCCCATGACGGGTGTGAAGGTGTGGAGTGGAAAATTGCCGGTGCGCGAGTTCATCTGGGGATCGCCGACGGGTGCCGACGGAAAGATCTATTTCCATAGCGAGGACGGCACACTCGTGGTGTGCGACGCCGGGGATGAGTTTCGTGTGCTGGGGACGCTCTCCTTTGCCGGTGAGGGGCCATGTCGTGGGAGCGTTGCCGTGGCGCAGGACCAGATCTTCGTCCGGACCGGAAAGAAACTTCACTGCATCGGAAAGAAGTAGGGAAAGTTCGGAACCAATTCCGGAGTCTCCGTGTCAGAAAGCGAAGTGCTGGGTTCTTCGATCCCGGTTGGCTGTTGCATGAACAAGAATCCGTCCGCCATTCAGGATGGTTGTCCCGTTGGATGCCGCCCTGCGCGTGCCTCTGGTGTCCCTCATGGATCCATGGCCCTGCTTGGGGCCTTCATCCTGCTGCTGGTGGGGTGTGGTCAATCGTCCCACGCCGGTCCCGAAACCTCGGGACTGCCTCTGGCCCTTGCGGAGTTTGCGCCGGGGGTTGGCTACACCAATCAGAGGATCGCCAATGGACCGTGGTCCATCCATGTCGTCCGCGCGTCTCGGGAGTCGGGGCAATTTGGGTTCGTATCCGTGCATGCCCGGCAATCCGCGCTTGGGTTGGCGACGCTCAGCCAGCAAGTGAAGTCGGTCCCCGCCAGCCTTGGGATTCCCGTTGGGGCTGTGAATGGAGATTTCTACCAGCGGGACCGCGCCTACGCGGGGGATCCCCGGGGGTTGCAGGTCGTGGACGGCGAGATGATCAGTGCCCCGATTGGAGGGGTTGCCCTTTGCATTGATGGACGGGGCCAACCTCAAGCGGTGGAGGTTCACCCCCGGTTTGAGCTCTCGTGGGTGGGCGGGAGTTTGACCAACCTTGGATTCAATGAGGACCGGCAACCGACGGAGATCGTCCTGTACACGCCAAAGCTCGGCAGCAGTACACGGACCTCCGGAGGACGGGAGTGGCTGCTGGTGCCGGGTGGAACGAACTCGGGTGCAGCGAAGGCTCAGGTTGGCGCGGAGTATGTCTTTCGGGTGGAGGCCGTGAAGGATGGAGGCGATGCCCCGTTGGAGGCCGGAAAGTGGATTCTGTCGGCAGGGCAGGGCGTGGTTCGACGACAACAGTCCCTCGCCTCCGTCGCCGCAGGGTCCGAGGTACGGATTCGGTTGGCCACCGATCTCCGACTCGACGGGATTCAGCAGGCGATCAGCGGGGGACCGATCCTTGTCCGGGGTGGCAAGGCATTGAAGATCGTCCCCCCCCGATCGGACTCCTACCAGTTCAGCTCGATGCTGGAGCGTCACCCGCGATCGGCGGTGGGGTGGAACCGCACGCACCTGATGCTGGTGCAGGTCGATGGCCGTCAGCCCCGGTTGTCGGTTGGAATGACCCTGGAGGAGCTGGGGGCGACCATGGTGCGGCTTGGATGCGAAGAAGCCATGAATCTGGACGGTGGAGGATCGGCGACGTTCTGGTGCGAGGGTCGCATCCGCAACAGTCCATGCGACGGGGAAGAGCGCGTGATCGCCAATTCGCTGGTTCTGGTGCGTCGACCCGGCCAAACCCCTTGAAAGCGTTGGCTTGTGAACTGCTTCCAGAACCGGCAAACCACGATGGCTACCGCCACAAAATCGACTCTCTGGACTTCTTGTGTCCAAGGACGGCTGATGCCTTTGTTCGTTCGCACGGCCAGGGCAATGGCGATGGTTTTGGGATGTCTGGCTTGCGAAATCAGGGCGGAAGAAGCAGGGGCGGATACCCCGGCGCGCGCCTTGACGACCGAGCGGGGATTTTCCTATCGGAACGATCAACGACAGGATCCCACCTGGTCGGTCCATGTCTTCAAGGTCGATCGCAGTCGCAAAGACCTTTTCCTGACGAGCACCACCGGCCTGCCTGAGCGCATCGGGATGAGCACGGTTGTCGAGCAGATCCAGACCTTGCCGGCTTCCTGGGGAACGCCCATTGCGGCGGTCAACGGCGACTTTTACACGACCGAGGATGACTACCGGGGTGATCCCCGTGACGTGCAGATCCGGAACGGCGAGCTGATCAGCGCCCCGGCGGGTCACGCGAGTTTCTGGATGGATGCGGACGGGGAACCGCACACGGCAAATGTCGAATCCAACCTGAGGGTCCGCTGGCCGGATGGGAGCTTGCATCCGCTCGGGCTTAATGAGCTGCGGGACAGTGAGATGGTCGTGCTGTATTCGTCCGCGATCGGACGGTCGACCCGTAGTTCCGGGGGTGTGGAACTTGTTCTGACCAATGCCCCGGGGGAAGGGTGGTTGCCGCTCCAGGTGGGACGGACGATCAAGGCCCGGGTGGCCTCTGTACATCGCGGCGGCGACACACCTGTACCGCGGGATGGATTGGTGCTTTCCATCGGATCAAGGATGCCTGAGAGCGCCCGCAACCGGCAGCCCGGGGACGAGATCCAGTTGGAGTTCCGGACGACTCCGGATCTGACGGGCGTGGAAACCGCGCTGGGAGGAGGGCCGACCTTGGTCCGGGCTGGAAAGCCCCAGACCTGGTCGAATTTCCAGATCCGGCATCCACGGAGCGCGATGGGTTGGAACAAGACGCATTTCTTCCTGGTTCAAGTCGATGGAAGGCAGCCGGATCTATCGGTTGGAATGACTTTTCCGGAGCTGGCGAAGTACATGGCGGAATTGGGCTGTGAAGAGGCCATCAACCTGGATGGTGGTGGGTCGGCGACGATGTGGGTGTTGGGTCAGGTCGTGAACAGTCCCTCCGAGGGGCGGCAACGTCCCGGGGCGAACGCCCTTGTCGTGATGCGGCGGCCCGGAGTTTCGGAGGCGCGGCGTCCGTGATGGTGTCGGCCGGCATGGGTGGGTTATCCGGTGTCGTTGCTCTGCTCTGGCTGATGGTGCGGTGCCTTGCGGCAGAGGATCGATGGAGCATGGGGCCGGCGATGGTCCCGCTGCGGATTGAGGTGGCGGCGGAGGATGAGAAGCAACTGGGTGTATATCCCCGGCGTTGGGTTCCGGCTTTCGTTTACGTGGACGGCAAGAATGAGAATCCCGTTCGCGCCCGCGTGCGTGTGAAAGGGAAGGTGGGGAGTTTTCGGCCGGTGCAGGAAAACCCGTCCCTGACCTTGGAAGCTGTTGGCGAAGGGGAATTGGTGGGTGGAGTCCGACGCGTTCATCTCGAGAATTCGGTGGAGGATCCAGGTCGGTTGCATGCGGCATTTGGTGCCGAGGCTTTCCGTCGACTCGGAATCGTATCCCCGCGGGTGATATGGGCGCGGGTGGAGTTCAATGGAAGAGCCCTGGGCTGGTACGTTCTCAAGGAAGGTTTCACGCAGGATTTTGCCGAGCGAAGCGGACTTGGAGCCGGGATCGTGCTGGCAGAGCCGCAGAGTGGTTCAGACCTCGGGGGGGTGTTGGATCTCAAGGAAGGGACTGCGTCCATGGACGCGGCGTTGGCTTCGTGGCGGGAACTGGGAAACTGGAGTGCTGGCAATCCGCGTGCCCGGGACATGGAAATCCTCGCAAAGTGGGTGGATCTCGACGCTTTCGAGCGGTTTGCCGCCGGCGAGGTCATCCTGGCGCATCGGGATGGTTATGCTCTGGCTCGCAATAACTTCCGATTGGCTTTTGGTCGTCGCGGGATTCAGTGGGTTCCGTGGGGGATGGATCAGTTGCTGGTGGGCCGGACCTTTCCGGTGGAACCTGTGTTTTCCGGATCGATGGCCAGCCTCTGGTTTGAGGACGATTCGGGTCGGGTTCGCTGGCGTACGGCACTCGCAGGCGGCGTTCGGAGACTGGAGGAAGGGGCGTGGTCGAATGCGTGGTTCGCGGGATTGGACGAGCGGTTGCGCCCCCAGTTGAGGGAGCGGGAACGAAAGCAACTCGATGAGGCGATTGCAGACCTTCGGACGCGTTGGAGGGAGCGCTTGGAATGGGTTCGGAGCCAACTGGCGCCTGCGGCATCCGCGCCCGAGTGGATTGATGGGCGACGGGGGCTGCAGGGATGGCGGGTCGAAGGACTTCCCAAAGGTGGGCGCGGGGAAGTCGTCGATGGACCGGGGGGAGTTCGCGCCCTGCGCATCGAGGCGGAGGGGATGACATCCGCAGCGTGGGTGACCACCGTCCGGCTGAATCCTGGAAACTACCGTTTTCAGGGGCGGATCTGCGTCTCCGGGGTGGTTCCATTGGAATTTGGTGTTCACCATGGCGCGGCATTGAGAGTGCTAGGAAAAATGGAGCGATCTCCGGGAATTGTTGGGGATGGCAAGTGGCGGGAAGTGTTCGTGGATTTCCGCGTGGCCGACATCCCAGCGGATCTGTCAGTGTTATGTGAACTCCGCGGGCGCGCCGGCCAGGCATGGTTTGACGTGGAATCGCTTCAACTGGTGAGACTCGAATGAACGACAGGATGGGAAAAGACGGTGATGTGAGACCGCGATGGACGGCCGCATGGCGAGGCGTTGATGACCGGGCGTTTACATTGATCGAACTGCTGGTGGTGATTGCGATCATTGCGATTCTTGCCGGGCTGCTCCTGCCGGCACTCAGTTCCGCCAAGGCCAAGGCCAAGGTGACGGTTTGCCTCAACAAC
>JBIKWS010000619.1:0-3240 GCA_044356195.1 Cyanophyceae cyanobacterium | reverse complement strand
GAAGTCCTTGTCCTCGGGACTGGGGGATGACCAGTTCATCTTCACCGCATCGCCGGTTTGCCCGAGGAGGTTGGTGTAGCGGACGCCGGACTTGAGTTGGATGCGCCGGTTGAAGACGTGTTGGGGCAGGCTGCCCTGTCCCCAGGCGGCCTCGGCGGGAGAAAGGTTGTTGAGGGCGCGGCGTACGGAGTCGGCCACGGGTCCAGGAATCCAGGCGCGGTAGGCGTCGTCGGCTTCGGCCAGATGAACGCCGGTAAGGGACCCTGCCGAATGGGTGTGGGTGGTGGCGATGCAGACCTGATTGGAAGCAAATCCGGTGGCGGCATGGATCTGGGCCTTCATCACGTCCATGAGCGGACGGTCGATCAGGCAGTTGTCGATCTGGACGAATGCCAGGCGCTCGGAACCGGAGGTCAGGATCAGGGCGCGCGCGTGGAGTTCGTCGTGGACGTGGGTCGATGTTGCCGGGGCGGTGCCTCCATTCATCACCGTGCCGATCCGCGGTGTGATGACCGCGGTGGCCGCACCCGCCCGTAATGGTTCGGGGAGCGGTGTTTCTGCCGAGACGGACCGCACGACCAGCGCGGCGAGGCCAAGGGCGCGAAGGAGGCGGAAGCTCATATGGCGTTCAATGCATCTCCACGGAACACGAACCGATGCCGCCGCGGAAGTAGTTGAACTGGACGTTCGGATGATCGGCCAGCAGCGACATCGGGACCGCGGTATCCACGAGTCCCTTCGAGATCATGTAGGCCGTCAGTCGCTGTCCGAAGGGGTTGTCGTGGTTTCCGGCGTGCCAGATGGAAACCTTGTCGGCGAGCCAGGTCTCGACGGGGCCCACGGTGATGGCCTTGGTCGGAACCATCGAGATGTTGCCGCCGCCCGAGGTTCGGGCGTTCTGCGCGATGGTCAGCGGATGGAGATCCACCACGCGGGTGGCGAGGCGACGGAACTCTTCCTTGGTGGGTGGGGTGGCGGCATGCTTGCCCTTCCGCGGCAAGGGATCGTTGAAAGCCCAGTGTTTGACGTCGCCCTGTCCGCCCTGCATGACGGCGCAGCGGATGCCGGAACCCCAGGTGGCGCGGTAGGGGGCGGTGTCGGCCTTCGGAAAATGCAGGTGGGAATCGGGAATCCGGAGCTTCCGATCGAAGCGATGGAAGCACAGCTCACGATCGGCCCGCTCAAAGCTGAGCGGATGGGTGACGGGGGTCTCGCGACCGGTCTCGGGATCGAACCATTCGTCCATTCCCCAGAAGTGGCCGGCGCGGACGTCGAGTTGGAGGGCGTTGACGATGCGTGCGACCAGCGGGAGTTGTTCGGTTGGACCGATGGGGCCGCAGATCCCCACAGGGTTGTCCGCGGTGGATTGCCGCCACGCGTCGATGTATTCGAGGGCTTCGGCGAGATAGAAGTCCTCCAGGGTGTCGTAGAGGACGACCTGGAAGCCGGGCCGCGAAAGCTTCTGGAGATCACGGACTGTCAGGCGGGCGACGGCATCGATGATCTCGGGATCCAGCGTGGTGTAGTCCCACCAGGCCGGGGCGACAGCGGAAGAGCGACGGGACATGCGGACGAGACTACGGCGGCAGTGCGGCAAAAGGAAGGGGAGGATCGGACGGATCCGACGGATCTGTCGGGGAATGGAGGTGGGCAGGGTGGACATTGGCGGGGTGCCCGGTAGGCTCGGTGAATGTCGCGCATTCAACGGTGGGTTGGGTTGTTGGGGATGCTGATCTGTGGGCTGGCGTTCGCAGCGGAGACCACGACGAAGGCGGCCCCGGATGACATGAAGGCGGTGGATCCCGGGCATTCGATGCACGGGCAGGCTTTCAACGAGGGACCGCGGCAACGGGCCCGGCGGATGTCGGGGATGCCGGAGATCCGGTTCGAGATCACCACGACGGATGAGGCGGCGCGGGCTTTCTTCCTGCAGGGGGTGGGACAGTTGCATGGGTTCTGGTACCTGGAGGCGGAGCGGTCCTTTCGGGAGGCGGCGTTCCACGATACCAACTGCGCCATGGCCTACTGGGGCATGGCGATGGCCAACATCAACAACGCGAAGCGCGCCGGGGAGTTCATCCGCGAGGCGGACCTGCGGAAGACAAACGTGACCCATCGGGAGAAGCTTTGGATCGGGGCATTGAGTGCTTTCTACAAGGATCCGAAGCAGGACGAGAAGGAGCGGCGGCGTGAGTACACCCGGGCGCTTGAGAACATCATCTTCGAGTTCCCCGAGGACGTGGAGGCCAAGGCGTTCCTTGCCTTCCACCTGTGGGACAGCAACTACAAGGGATGGCCCATCGGGAGCGCCCAGGCCGTCGAATCCTTGCTGAAGGAAATCTTCGCCGCGCAGGCCATGCATCCCGCGCATCACTACCGGATCCACCTCTGGGACGGAGAGAAGGACGAAAGCGCGATCCGAGCGGTCCCTTCCGCTTCAAAGTCAGGGCAGAGTTCACCGGGGGTGGCGCACCAGTGGCACATGGCCGGGCACACGTTCAACAAGCTGAAACGGTACCCGGACATGGCGTGGCAGCAGGAGGCATCGGTGCGTGTGGACAACACGCAGTTGATGGTGGATCGGGTGATGCCGGACCAGATCCACAACTATGCCCACAACAGCGAGTGGCTGGTGCAGACCTACAACTACAATGGCCAGGTCACGCGCGCCCTGGAGCTCTCGAAGAACATGATCGAGATGCCCCGGCATCCGAATTTCAACACCTTCGACAAGCGGACCAATGGACTTCCCTATGACAAACGGGGAACGGCAGTGCAGGGCCGAAGGCGTCTCATGGAAACGTTGCTTCGATGGGAATTGTGGGAAGAAACCCTGAGGCTTGGGGAGACGTTGTATCTGGAACCGACAGCCTTCGCGGAGGAGCAGGGACGGCGTGCGCGGTTGCTCGCTCTGGCACATCTCGGATTGGGAGAAATCGAAGCCGCGACGACCCAGATGAAGGCGATCGAGGATTCGATGGGACGGCTTCGCGAGGAGCGTCAGGTCCATGTGGACACGGCGGAGGCGGCGGCGAAGGCGGAGAAGAAGGGGCGGGGCGATGTTGAAAAGGCGATGGCGGAGGCCGTGAAGCGGACGAGCGAGCCTCTGGAGAATCTGGAGAACTACCTCGCCGAATTGAAGGTGGTTGCCGACCTGAAATCGGGGGAAACCAATGGAATGGTGAAGCGGATCGAGGAATTGAAAACGGTTTCCAAGGAGCGCCTTGCGGGCTGGTGGTT